>JAPKXU010000149.1 GCA_026394655.1 Methanoregula sp.
CATTACCGATAATGTCTGGTGCATACTGTTCACATATTGCAGCAAGAAGAGATTCTAATTCTACCTGTTTCGCGATAATTAAATCACACTTGGGGCAATACCGGCAAGACTTGTTAATCAAGAAAATATTTTTCGGATCCATGTGAATCAGAAGGCAAAACTTTCTGATTTTCGTTTTTTCTTCACATTTTGGACAACGGGTAAAAGCTATATCAGGATACGGATTCAGAAAAAAATAATGTTGTGCTCTTCTCATCCTTAGTTGGGTGTTATTTTTTTCCATTTAATAGACCTCACTGGGAGTGCCACTAGTACTGTTCGTTTTGTTGATCAAGTTGTGTCCGCTTTGGATATATTTTCGATTTTTTATTGAAATTGATTTCGTTGTGATACACTGATGAGGGAGGGAACAAAAAGTATTACTCATTAAGGGTGATCTATCACTAGTATGAAGCACGGAGCAATCATCGCGTTACTGTTGATCTTCACCGGGATAGTGTTCTCTGGCTGTCTCGGACAGCAGACCTCCCCCTTGGCATCAAAGGAGATCGTGATCGGTGCACTCGTCCCGCTCACCGGTGACTGGAGTTCAAAAGGGCAGAACTTCAGTGGTGCGATCACGCTCGCTGTGCAGGATGTAAACGACAATCTCGCTTCGTCAGGGTCTCCGGATCGGGTAAAGTTACTCGTAGAGGACACGGCAACAGATCCGGATGTAGCACAAGAGAAGATCAGGAATCTGCATGATGCGGGTGTACGAGTTGTCGTTGGTCCGGCAACCAGCGCTGAGATCATCGCGGTCAAAGACTGGGCTGACCAGCATGGCATGGTGATTATCGGGTACGCAAGTACATCCCCGGCACTTTCCATCCCCGGTGACAATGTGTTCCGTCTTGTCCCGGACGATTCACGGCAGGGCGAGGCGATGGCAGCATTTATGAACCAATCCGGGATCCGGGTCGTGATCCCGGTGGTACGCAATGATACATGGGGAACAAACCTCCTCCTTGCGACAAAGAACCGGTTCGAGAAGAGTGGCGGAGTCATCACAGCAGGGTATCCTTTTGAACCGGGCACCCGGGACTATGCCCCAATTGTGAGGAATCTCTCTATTGACGTTGCGGCAGCACAGCATCAATACGGGACCGGTGCCGTGGGCGTCTATGCGATCGGGTTCGATGAACTGGTGCCGCTGTTTTCATCCGCGGCAAATGATCCCGTGCTTGGGTCGGTGAGATGGTTCGGGAGCGACGGCTCGGCGAAGGCTGACGCGCTTGTAAAGAATGCAACCGCTGCCCGGTTTGCGGTAAAGACCGGATTTTCTGCTCCGGTGTATGGCGTGGAGAAAGAGACGGGATCCGTTGTCAATCTCACGCAGAGGATCAAGGCAATAACCGGATCAGAGCCGGACGGGTACTCGCTTGCTGCATACGATGCGACAGCGATTGCAGCACGATCGCTTATGGTCTCCCGTGATGCTCCGGCAGATCAACTGAAGAAGGCAGTTGAGTTCACCGCGGACTACTATTACGGGATCACCGGTTGGACAAAATTTGTGGCATCCGGCGACCGTGCATATGCGGTCTATCCCTTCTGGACGATACAAGCACATAACGGCACCTATGCCTGGGAACGGATTGCGACCTATAAAAGTGACCCGGATCAGCCCGGCAGATTTGTCTGATTACCTGACAATGTCAGGACACACGATTTGGATTTGATCGGTTACTAACAAAAGATGAGTATGCGGGACGCGATCAATTCTCGTCCTTTAAGGACGGCTATAAAATTCGCAAAGGGTTCCGATTCACAATCCTTTTTACTGTCGGGTGCATTGATGTGGTAGGAATGCAGGCAAAGAACATTTTGATTATCCTCAGCTGTATCGCTCTCGTGCTTATGCTCGCATTCTTTCTCGCGCCCGGTACTGGTTTGGTTCCCGCTGGACCCCAAAAATCAACTGTGTATATCCTGTACTCAACTGCCGGCTCGATGCCGCAGCTCCTCAATACAGGTCAGGTCGACGCCTTTTTTGTCTGGCAACCTTATGTTGCGATGGCTAACCAGGGTGGCATTGGAAAAGCCATCGTATATTCTGAAGATCTTCCCCCAAACCACCTGTGGGCTGACACCCCTTGCTGCGTGCTTGTCATGGCTGACCGGTTTATCGAACAGGAACCGGCACAGGCACGAATGGTCTCGATGCTTACAACCGCTGCTATCCAGTATATCCACGATTACCCGGAGAAGTCTGAGGTGATCACCTCCAACTGGCTTTTTGGGTCTGGGGGATATGTCCTCATTGCCGGTGAATACCTGGATCCATTACATATTGAAACAGAGTCTTTTCCCACACTACGGTTCACAAATGTTTCAACTGCACATAACTCATCCAACCTGAGCGTCCTTACACCCCAAACTCTTCCACATACGGGAATTGTTATGCCAAGCTCTCCTACTGGCCTGGCAATGTCTGGCA
>JAPKXU010000158.1 GCA_026394655.1 Methanoregula sp.
CTCTGAAGCGGAACGGGAATATAACCTCATCATTGCCGGACTGCTCAAAGAGAATTTTTTTCACATGTACCTGCCGCAGGATACCGGGGATACACATGCAGGGCGCAGTGAACGGGAACACCTTCAGATTTTTGAACAGAACAAAAAAGCGCTTCAGGATGCGGATCTGGTGGTGGCGATAATCGACGGTGCAGATGCAGATTCCGGCACCGCGTGGGAGATGGGATATGCCACAGCGTTAAGGAAACCGGTGATTGCACTCAGGACTGATTTCCGAATGGTGGGTAATGAGGAACTCGTGAATCTCATGCTGGAACATTCTTCACATGTCGTAAAAAACAAAACCGAACTTCTGGCAGCGTTGGGATCTCAACTGGTTGAAGATTCCGGCTCGTGATAATTTCCATTGCCGGAAAAGTCCCGTTAACCGATCAGCGGCTCTGTAGAAATCCTCAATGAGAATAAGAAACGAGAATGTTAAAATCATTCTTTTTGGTGCAGGAGAGGGTCCTATTTGGGCAATTCACCTCAAATGGGTCACAGATTTTTAGATCGACCGAAAATTTCTGACACAAGCCATGACAACAGGAATGCCGTTGTATATGTCGATCAGCCGGTAAGGTATATGTGAATAGTTATGCTATAGTTAGTGATTGTGATGGCGAAGAAAAAGACGGGCCGGGTAAAAGAGAAAAAACCAAAGATTTCGTCTGATTGTGATCTTGACGAAGGCTATAGCACTCCTGTCAAATCCCTGCGGGATATATCCATTGAAAATATCAAAGCAGTGCTTGTCAACAGCCGTTACGCACAATCCCTGCTCCTCCTTACTGTCATCGGTCTTTTCTTACGCTTCTATAACCTTTGGTTCAACTCGCTCTGGCTGGATGAAGCATCCACGTACGGTTTCTCAGTCAAATCCCTTCCTGAGATCTGGCAGGCAACCGCAGCTGGAGAGTTCAACCCCCCACTCTTTTACTGGGTGGAGCATGTCATGCTCATGTTCGGAAACAATGAGATTGTCTTACGGTTCATTCCAGCACTCCTTGGTGTCCTGACTATCCCGCTCGTGTATCTCATCGGGAAGGAATTTATCGACCGGAATGTCGGTATTATCGCTGCCGCCGCGTTTGCCGTCTCACCGTTTTTGATCTATTATTCGCAGGAGGCGCGGGCATACTCGATGATGCTCTTTTTTGTCGCTGCTGCCATGGTCTTCTATCTTAAAGCCCTGAAAACAAACGATCTCACAAACTGGGCACTCTTTGGTGTGTTCTCGGCGCTCGCCTTCTGGGCACACTTCTATGCATTCACGATTATTGCAGCGATGTTTCTCTACGCAATTGTCATAAAATTGCCGCACATCAAAACCAGAATCCATGACTTAAAGATGCTTGTTCTTGGTGCAGTGGTCTTTATCGTGCTTTGTTTCCCCCTCATCCTTGTGACGATACAGCTCTTTGCTACCCGTACCGCATCTGCACCCACGTACGGCATTCAGGGGCTGGGAATTATCAGTGAGACCTTCCGACAGGTTGCCGGGTTCAACGAATATGCATTGTTCCTGCTGTTTGCGCTCTTTGTAATTGGGATCATCCAAGCATTCCTTATTGATAAGAACAAGGGGGTTTTCCTCGTCCTCTTGACGGTTTTGACCTTTATTGTCAGTTATGTTCTCTCGTTTAAAATGCCGATGCAGCCCCGGTATCTAATCTTTATGAGCATCATTTTCTTTGTTGGAGTCGCGATCTCTTACAAGGTTTTCTATTCATTGGTGAACAACCGTGGCGTTGTATACGGGTTTGTTGTGGTGCTCTTCATCATCAGCGCTCCGACACTTGCGACATATTATTCCGGATACTCAAAGGAGGACTGGCGGGGATTCTCCGGGTTGATCCAGCAGAAGACTAATCCGGGCGACCAGATCATCTTTGTCCCGGGCTACATATCCCAGTCATTCGATTATTTTTACTACTCCAATGCAACTGACCACACCTTTGAGTATGGGGCATCCAGTGGCAAGGATCTCGATGCGGCATATTCGAGAAAGGGCAACAGCACACAGTATTATATCGTAACCCCGGATATCAGAGCCGCAAATCCCAACGGGGATGCGGAGGCATGGTTAAACGAACACACACGGTCTGTCGGACAGTATACTGGAATCTATCTCCTTATCGCCAAGTAATTTTTTTAAAATGCGTGTGCCGCCATGTATAACGTAACGGTGATCATCCCAACCTTCAATGAAGAGGCAAATATCTGGCGTATTGTCTCGGAAGTGGATG
>JAPKXU010000022.1 GCA_026394655.1 Methanoregula sp.
AAAAAATATTTGATCAATTTGACACTTACAATCGTTTATCCCGAATTTGGGTTTGGAATCAGGATCATTTCCAATTATTTACCTGAATTAGAACCGTTTTTTGGAGATTTTATCAAAAAATATGGTAGTTTGGGGGCTCCAAACTGTTGGTAAACCCGATTTGGCGAATGATGTTGATGCAAAAATTGAGCGTTAGCTATCGCAAAGTGGCGAAGTCAGGTTAAAATGGAAATAACCCGTGTATATATCCGCTTGCAGAAGATTGATTATCTCTGATAGCATAGGGCATGTCATATGACCGAAACTCAACAACCCGACGCCCTGAAAAATCTCGTCATCTTCATAATAGCGCTGGCAATAATCGGCACTATCATCGCACTCGTATGGTATTTCGCCGTGGATCTTCCGACCCTGCAGGCTGCGCTCCACGCGCCCGCAAACGATTGACAAAACAATTATCTTAAAATCTGAGTCGACAGCGCTTGTAAAAGAGATTGAAAGTTATCCCAGCCGTAAACGACAGGAAGGTAATGATCCCATGACCGAAATTCAACATTCTGACGCCCTGAAAAATCTCGTCATCTTCATAATAGCGCTGGCAATCCTTGGCACTATCATCGCACTCGCATGGTATTTCGCTGTGGAACTCCCCATCCAGCAGGCTGCGATCCACGCGCCCGTGAACACAATTATTTCCTTGATTACCTTGATCTCATCGGAACCCCATCCAGCAGGTGGCGTTCCACGTTCCCGTGAATGCCGCCAGATGACTGCTTAAGGGGGGTGCTCCTCGCACCTGCGAACATATAAAAGGTATTCCAACAGTAAACCACACAAAGGTAATGATCCCATGACCGAACCTCAACATTCTGATGCACTGAAAAATCTCGTCATCTTCATAATAGCACTGGCGATAATCGGCACTATCATTGCACTCGCATGGTATTTCGCCGTCGAACTCCCCATCCAGCAGGCTGCGATCCACGCGCCCGCGAACATGAGGATCTCAATCCCGAACTCGCACGGCTGAAAGCCCTGCGATCCACGCGCCCGCGAACCTCAGGAAAATCGGTTGAAAACGTCCATTTCAGCCATACTGTGATCCACGCTCCCGCGAATGCCAAGTGACAAAACTATTGTCCTGAGCGCTAAATTGACGGTGCCTGCGAACACGTGAAAGTTATTCCAACAGTAAACCAAACGAAGGTAATGATCCCATGACCGAAATTCAACAATCCGACTCCCTGAAAAATCTTGTAATCTTCATAATAGCGCTGGCAATCCTCGGCACCATCCTCGCACTCGCATGGTATTTCGCCGTGGATCTTCCGACCCTGCAGGCCGCAGCGCTCCATGCACCCGCGAATATGGGGGATAACTAAACTGGCTGCGATCCACGCGCCCGCGAATGCCCCATTTACGTAAAAGTTATTCCAATAGTAAACCAAACGAAGGTAATGATCCCATGACCGAAACTCAACAATCCGACGCCCTGAAAAATCTCGTCATCTTCATAATAGCACTGGCGATAATCGGCACTATCATTGCACTCGCATGGTATTTCGCTGTAGAACTCCCCATACAGCAGGCGGCAGGGCTCAACCCGCCCGCGAATGTCATGGGGTGCAACAACCAATGGGGGTCATGCAGGTGATGAATAAGCTGCACTCCACGCGCCCGCGAATGTCGTAGGGTGGTGGTATAGGATACGGTAAATATATGAGGAAACCGGGCAGTCTTTAAACTATTTTTTCTTTTCATTCCGTGGGGGATTCCCCCACGCGATTAGCATCCCTTATCTTTCATTTTTTAAATTGATCAACAATCACCAGTCTGTTATTAAAAAATAATAAAATTCAAAAAAAATTCAGAGGACCTTCACCCCAATCAGGGAGAATCGATTGGTTCCTGAGGTGGTTTGTTCGTACTGTCGCAATCCTCAAAAACCATCGCCCGGTCGGCTCGTGCAGGTTATGGTCTTCTTATCGGTTGACGGACGTTTTGTTGCGGTCCCGGATTATTTCTGCACCGACAGGGCACGGGACCGGAGATACTTCGCTTCTTCTTTTAGTGCTTTTGTCTCGAATGCCTGGACGGTGCTGTTATATTTCTCAAACTTCGGGTTGAAGACAAGACCCGTTACACCCTCGTTGAGCCCGGCAACCGTATTACCTCCCGTAAATGAACCGTTCAGGTATTCCGCAATACCGGTATACACGACCCGGTCAACGCGTTTCACTGCGGAAGCAAGGATCACACCGGGGCCAAGGTATGTCTGGTCGGAATCCACCCCGATGATATACCGTCCCGGTGCTTTTTTTGCCTCGCGGATCGCCCCGGTATTGGAGTAGCCGGCAACCGCGTAGACCACATCCGCACCGTTGTTGTACATCCCGGCGGTAATTTCTGCTGAACGGGCCGGGTCATAGAACCCGGTCGTCGAATTATCCTGCACATATGCCTGGTCAACAGGAATAGTCGGGCTGACCGCATGGACACCATCGACATATCCCTGGCGGAATGCTTCGAGCAGATCGGATTGTGTGCCAAGAATAATCCCGACCCTCCCGGTCTTTGTGGCTGATGCCGCAAGCACACCCGCAAGATAACTTTCACCATAGGACGTGATCTCGTATGCCCGGACATTGTCAGAGCCGATGCCGGTCTGATCGATGGCAAGGAACCGGATACCAGGATGTTCCTGTGCAAGCTGCCGTGTGAAACCGGCTTTGTCATACCCAAGCGTGATGACAAAACCGGGCTTTTCGGTTCCTGTCCCGGTGAGCAGCCGGGAAAAATTCATAGAACCGGAAGTGATGTACTCCCGCTTGGTAAACTGCATATCCTCCTGTGCCGCAAAAAGACCCCGGTACGCACTGTCGGTATAGGACAGGTCCCCTTTATCCGAATGATAGATCATATAAACAACCGGGCTCGTGGGCTCGTGCGGGATCACAAACACTGCCATACCAATTGCAAGGACGGCAACGATCGCTGCAATGGCGCCGATGACGAGATAATTCCTGTTCATGGTTTCAGGTACTCCCTCACCGGCTGATCGAGGCTGACATTTCCCGTCGTTATCATGCGGACGTGCGATCCGGTCACTTTCTCGTACGCTGCCATGTAGAGTTGCCGGAACGTGATATCGGGATTCGACTGGAGAAGGCTTATGACCCTGAATGTGAACTCATCTGACAGCCACTGCCTGATGTCCATATCGTATACCGCCCCAAGCGATGGCTCGTTGTATGCCGCACCAGTGAGATAGAGGATGCCGGGTGCGGTGGCGTTCTTTGCGATACTCTCCCCAAAACAGGTGTCAACCACAAAGACGAGCTGCCGGTACTGCCGGTTCCGGTTCATCGAATTGGTAACATGGGTAAAATCGTCCGTTGTAAACAGCTCATCTGACGGGAACGCGATCCCTCCCTGTGTGCCGTGGCTTGCGATATACACGAACACATCGGTACTGGCATTGCTTTCGAGTACTACGGGCGTCGACGCGGTCTTTGTGCCGGTCAGGACATTTTTCAGCGTAGCCGCCGTCACCTGTGAACCGGCATAATCCACGTCTGCACCGGGACGGATATTTTTTCCTTTGGGAATATTGTGGATGTCTCCACGGAGAGGATTTTCCGGAGCGGTGGGAACATCGTCATACGTCATGAGGATGATATGGTCATCCGCAATTCCGTTCTGTCGTAGCAGAGTGTATACTGTCAGTGCATCCGCCTGGTGCCGGTAATTTTTCCATCCGCTCGATGGTCCGACAATAACTGCCCGGAAATCTGTCTTTGTGACCGGGTGTCCGTAGTTCTCCGTGCCGGAAGGTGCAAAGGAGGACATGAGGCTCGCTGAAGCCCTGATTCGTGCAACCGATTCGCCGTCCGCACCATTACCCCCAATCTTTGCCGAGCCGATTGTCTCGACCGTCCGGAAATCCCCGTCTTCAACGATCCAGTGGGAGTAATAGGTGACGAGCGGATCAACCCCGAACTCCGTGTCATAGTCAAGAGGACCGCTGGCGCCGGAGATGGCAGGGGTCTCACCGGCCCGGATTGCTGATAGTGCCTCATGCGACTCCTGCGCATCCCAGCCTTGTGGGGTACCGTTGCCATAGACGATTTTCCGCATCGAATCTGCCGGTGATTCGAAGAGGCTCGCATCCTGCCGGGCGGTTGTGTAAGCGGCGAGCAGGAGAGCGTCATAGGTCGGCGCTGCATAATCAGTTGGGGGGTGCCCGAACTTTTCCTGGTAGGCAACGGTGAACCCGGTTGAGGGGTCGGCAGTCGGGGATGTCCCCTCAAGGCCTTCTGCGGCAGCACCGAGCGATTGTATCAGGACCGGGGAGACCGAAGCATCGGCAAGGAAAAGTTTTGCCGGGCTTCCCGAGCGGTCGATCGCCCGCTTGATGGTGGCAGCATCGGGAGGCCTGCAGATTGCGATGATATAATCCGGATTCGTTTTCAGTGCGTCTGCAACCTCACTGTCAAGACTGCTGCTGCCCGGATCGAACTGGTTAATTGAAATTAGTTCGAGACCGTATTCAGTTGAAAAGAATCCGGTCCACTCATAGAACGTGTCCCCCCACGTTGTGTTCTCCACGAGCAGGGCAACTTTTTTTGCTCCTTTTCCTTTCAGGATAGAGAGGATCATCTTTACCTGAGCCACGTCACCCTGGCAGGTCCGCCAGAAATATCCTTTCTTGCCGAATGCCCGGATGATGTCACCGGCAGTGGTTTCCGGGCTGATCAGGAGTTTCTGCCGAGCGAGAAATTCCGGTGCAAGCGTGTAGACTTGGTCGCTGGTCTGTGGTCCGATAACGACATGGATGGTTGGGTCGGTCAGCAGTTCCTGAGCGAACTCCGTCACATTGCCCGTACTGGTATCCTTGTACACGAGTTCGATCGGTCGCCCGCCAATGCCACCTTCCCGGTTAATATTATCCTTTGCCCATTCGAGAGGTTCCCTGAGCTCAATATCGCCGGTCACGGGAAGGAGGACGCCGATCCGTACCGGTGTGTTTGCATGGATTATCGAATACCCGGCCCAGGCTCCGGCAGCGAGGATAACGATGACGAGAGCGATGAGCCCGAGCGTTTTCTTGTTGATAGATAATCACCTTTGTCCGGAAGATGGACCGGGTAGTCTGGAGTGAGAACCTGCTTAAGTTTTTATGTAACAATAGATGGGAAAACGGGATGATAAGGATTGGTATCCGGTGCCGGGAACGTTGTTGAATACGTGCGAT
The DNA here is from genome assembly GCA_026394655.1 of Methanoregula sp. GTDB lineage: Archaea > Halobacteriota > Methanomicrobia > Methanomicrobiales > Methanospirillaceae > Methanoregula. Next base: position 5,255 of record JAPKXU010000022.1, read on the forward strand.
CGTTTCCATTACCTGCCCGGAATCACGTTTTGTTTTTAAGGGCTGATATTTTACAATCAACAAAACTTTTTTTCCCAATTATTGTGGGCATCGTGCACATACTTGGGATGACGATCCGGGAATTGTATCTGAATCGTTAAATCTGGAAAGTGATCCCTCTCTCATTCACATACTTTTCTTTTGATCGCAATAAGCGATTGTTGAGATCGATAAAACCCTGAAACGGTTCACGGCTTTGCCAACAATCTTTGAAATACATAAAGCGCAGGATAACCGGTGAAGTATTGTCTTTA
>JAPKXU010000191.1 GCA_026394655.1 Methanoregula sp.
TAATTCCATTCCATTCGACCAAAAAAACAATGACGACGAGAAATATCATTTAGGGTAACCTATGAGCTGAGCCTAAAATGACCAATTGAGGGTACCCATGAGCTGAGCTTTTTTGGGTAACCCCAGTGCTGAGCCTTTCCAATTAAACATTTCCCGGATCGCAGATTTTGCCGAATCAGCCGAGATAATACCGGTTTTCGCCAATCCCCAAGTACCGGGGTGTTGAGGATCGGGCTTCCCGCAACCACGAGATTTATTCCGAGAGCGATTCCGGTGAGGTCGATGTTGTACGTGACAAATCCGGGAAACTCCTGCCTATGGGTGCTGTTGATGAGCACACTCCCGCCTTTTTTAATGCCATGCAGGACATCGACGGTCTCCATAACGCTTGTATCGAGCACAACCACCACATCCGGTTCCCGGATCTGGCTGTAGACCTTGATCGGGAAATCGTCAATCCGGACAAAGGAGACAACTGGTGCGCCCCGGCGCTCAGCGCCGTAGAATGGGCACGCTGTTGCATATTTCCCGTCGTGAAGCGCCGCCATTGCAAGGAGACGGGCTGCGGTTACACCTCCCTGACCGCCACGGGAGTGAATCCGAATCTCATACATGGTTGTTCACCCCGAACCAGAACTCTTCGCCAATATGCCGGTTCCGGACAAAAACCGCGATATCGTCATAGGTGACTTCCTGACCGCCAAGACCGGCGATCACACTGAAGACTTCCATCTGATTCTTTGCCCGAATGGAATGTGCGACGACACCACCAAAACCAAACGAGTAGTCGCGGTCGATCACGACCACATCCTTTCCCGCCAGATCAAGTTTCGGGAACGGGCGGAACCAGCGCAACCGCATCGAACCCGCTTTAATGCCCTCTTTGCGCAGGATATCAACAGCAACTTCTGCCTCCTTACCCAGCGTCCCGAGGGCGATCACGATAACATCTGCGTCGTCGCACTGGTATTCCTCGGTAAAACCGTACCTCCGGCCAAAACTTTTAAAGAAATCCTCGTGCGTCTTTTTAATGACGGGGAACGCGTCTCGCATTGAGCGTTCGATCTCCCACCGGAACCGGATATAATCGGCAGGTCCGGTCAGGGTCCCATAACCGCCGGGATTATTGGGATCGACTGCGTTAGGCAGGTTGATCGGCGGGATGAAATTCCCGAGCTCAACAGTATCGAGCGGCTGCATGATGTGAGAGAGGGTAAAGCCGTCGAGGTTTATCATCACCGGCAGTAACACATCGGTGTGCTCGGCTATCCGGAACGCCATGAGTGTTGTATCGTAGGCTTCCTGCACGGTCGAGACATAGACCTGGAGCCAACCGGTATCGCGCTCCTGCATCGCATCGGTGTGCTCGACCCAGATGTTCCAACCGGGAGCAAGCGACCGGTTCACGTTTGTCATCACGATTGGCAGGCGGGCACCTGCAGCCCAGTTGGTCATCTCGTGCATATATGCGAGACCCTGGGAACTTGTCGCAGTAAACGTCCGCCCGCCGGAGATACTTGCCCCGATGCACGCTGCCATGGCGGAATGTTCGCTCTCTACTGGAATGTACTGGCTGGAGAGCTGGCCGCTTGTTATGTAATCCGCGAGGGTTTCCACGATCTCGGTCTGGGGAGTGATGGGATAGGCAGCGACCACATCAGGCTTTGCCTGTTTGACCGCCTCTGCAACTGCCTTGTTGCCGGTTGCGATCTTCTTCATGGTGCTGCCTCCTCAGCAGCAAGCCGGTCCTGGTCCTTTTGTATCTGCTGTTTGAGGATCTCAACGGTCTTTGAGTCAATGCCCTTGAACCGTCCCTGCGACGCGAGATACTCTTCGAGCGCGACCGGTTTTTTCATAGCAGCCTTTGACGGCGCATTGATCGTTATTTTTCCGTATTCACGCTCGTAGAGCACCCACATACCGGATTTCACCGCCAACTTGCCGATTTCTACTGTTTTTTCCGTGGGATATCTCCAGCCGGGCGGGCAGGGTGAGAGGACGTGGATGAACGTCGGACCGCGGAAGGTGAGGGCATTTTGGACTTTCCTGAAAAGATCCTGCGGGTAAGATGAACATGCGGTTGCCTGGTACGGCGGTTCGTGAGCGTCGATGATCGCGTCGATGTCTTTTTTTACCTCGGGTTTTCCGGCTGGTGTCGTTGTTGTTTTTGCACCAAGCGGCGTTGCACTGGATCTCTGCATCCCAGTATTGCCATACGCCTCGTTGTCATAGCAGATGTACAGGAAATCGGTGCCGCGTTCAAAAGCCCCCGACATTGCCTGTAAGCCAATATCAAGTGTTCCCCCATCGCCAGCATAGACAATGACCTTGGTTTTTCTCCCAGTTGCCCTGAACAAACTGCTCATACCCGAAGCACATGCTGCTGCCGCACCAAAGGCAATATTGACTACGGGCACCGTAAATGCCGTTTTCGGGTAGATGCCCTGGAAGGCTGCCGTACAACAGGCGGGCATGACCAGCACAGTGTCCGGTCCTGCCGCTTTGAGCACGTACCGCAGGGTAAGCAGACTGCCACAACCGGCACAGGCTGAGGTGCATTTCAGGATATATTCTTCGTTTGGGATTTCGGCGATGGTATTCAACTCCTGTAGGTGTTTTGTAATCGGGCGTGAAATGGGATTGCGTTACCGAATGTAATCATAGTTCTTGAATCACACACTGGATCTATGAAGGATATGCCGGGAAGTTCCCGGTGTTTGGAGACATGCATCGTTTCCCCATATCGGCATAGATATGACTGACACTGGAGCCGGGGGCACCCAGCTCCTTTTTGGTAGATTTACGAATCTTTAGAATCTCAACTCCACACATTCGTTCTCTTGTCAATGATCCTCTTTGCCTTATGCGTCTCGCGTGGCAACGTTCCGGGTGGGTGTACAATAATGTTGGCAGTAACCCCGAGCCGTGCCTTGATTGCCGAGGCGAGCAGATTCTGTACCTCTGCTGGTTTCTTTGCAGTATTCTCCACCTCGACAGTCAGTACATCGAGATGTTTTGCCCGATCCACGACAAGTCGGTATTCACCGGTCAGGTAATTCGACCCACGGACAACTGCCTCCACATCACTGGGGAAGACGTTTACACCCTTGATAATGAGCATGTCATCTGTCCGTCCGTGAATACCGTGCAGGCGCTTGTGGGTCCGACCGCAGTTGCATTTTTCATCCGTATACGTCACGATATCTCCGGTCCTGAACCGGATCAGGGGCCGGGCTCGTTTCTTTAATGTGGTTAGCACCATCTCGCCCCGCTCGCCTTCCCCAACCGGTTCATCGGTCTTGGGATCGAGCACTTCAACGATCATGTGGTCCTCCTCAATGTGGATACCCGATTTTTCTGTACATGACCCTGCACAGGCTCCGAAGATATCCGAGAGCCCATAGTATTCGTACAGGTTTGCATTCCAGAGAGCCTCGATATTCTCCCGGGTCTCCTTGATCGCTCCGCCCGGTTCACCTGAACAGATAATATTCCGGATGCTCAGGTCCTTTGCCGGGTCCAACCCTGCCTTCTTCGCAGTCTCGCCGAGATACCATGCATAGGAAGGGGTGGTCCAGGTCCAGCCCGGCTGGAACTGCTTTATGAAATTCAGCAACCGCTCTGAAGGGATGGATCCTGCATGAATGGAGAGTGCCCCGAGTTTCTGGGCTCCCAGAACGCATGGTCCCCCGATGAAGAGCGAGAAGTTCAGTGCATGAATATACCGGTCGGTTTTCCGCATGCCGCTCCGCCAGAAGAGGCGTGCCTGGCAGTCAATGAAGTCTTCGAAGTCCTGCGCCGTGAACGGCGAGGCGGTCGGGACTCCGGTTGATCCGCTCGAAGCCGAGATGTAAACTATATCCCGCTCGGGAACGGCGACCATGTCGCCGAACGGCTCATGTGCCTGCTGGCGTTCGCGGATGATCTGCTTGTTCACAAATGGCAGTTTCCGGATATCCTCTATCGATTTCAGCTCTGTTTTTGGAAGGACCTTCTTGTAATACGGTGATCCTCTTCTTGCAAATTTCAGTTCGTTTTTCAGCAGTTTGAGCTGGTATTTTTCGAGATCATTGCGTGGCAAGGTCTCGATTTCTTTATCCCAGTATTTTTTTTCAGTCATGGTAACACTTCAATAATCAGGATAACTTTTTCAGGCGTCTGCAAGCTTCGTGTAGAGTTTCATCTTTTTTCGAGAAGGTAAACCGGAGTTTGGTATCCCCACCCTCGTGATAGAATGAACTTCCCGGAACCGCGGCAACGCCGGCATGTTCTACAAGGTGTCGTGCAAACTCCGTATCCTTCATCCCGAATTCGCTGATGTCAGTGAAGATATAATAGGCACCCTCCGGGAGTTCACAGGCAAATCCGGCCTGACGGAGTCCTGAAAAGAGGATCCTGCGCTTGTGGTCGTATTCAGCTGCTAGTTCCCGGTAATAGGATTCCGGCAGATGGAGTGCTGCGACAGCGGCATGCTGCAGGGGAGCAGGTGCGCCCACCGTGAGGAAATCATGGATCTTCCTAATACATTCGGTGAGGTTTACATCTGCAAGTGCATACCCTACCCGCCAGCCGGTGACACTGTAGGTCTTTGAAAAACTGCCTATCGTGATGGTCCGGTCCTCCATTCCGGGAAGCGATCCGATGGAGATATGCCGGTTCCCATCATAGAGGATATGCTCGTAGATCTCATCGGTGATTGCGATCGCGTTATGATCGCAACAGAGATCAGCGATGAACAAGAGTTCCTTTTTTGAAAAGACCTTGCCGGTCGGATTATTCGGGGTGTTGAGGATGATCGCCCGGGTTTTTTCGGTAAACGCGCTCTTCCACCTCTCTTCGTCAAAAGAGAAATCGTCACCCAGCGGTACATAGCGGGGGACTGCCCCGGAGATGACCGTGTCAGGGCCATAGTTCTCATAGAACGGTTCGGGGACGATGACCTCATCTCCCGGTGAGATCACCGCGAGCATCGAAGCCATCATTGCTTCCGTCGAACCACACGTGACTGTAATCTCAGTATCAGGATTAAAAGTCATCCCGTTATACATTCTCACTTTTCGGGCGAGTGTCTCGCGGAGATCCTTTGCCCCCCATGTAATCGCGTACTGATTGTAATCAGCAAGGATCGCATCACAGGCAGCTTTTTTGAGCTCGTCAGGACACGGAAAATCAGGAAATCCCTGCGCGAGGTTGACCGCATGGTGGGTTAATGCAAGCCGGGTCATTTCCCGGATAACAGACTCTGTAAAACTATCAGCACGTGATACGCGGAAAGCCGTCTGAGAGGGTAAAGGCAGAGATTGTGGTTTTTCCCTTCCTTTTGGAGTTCTCTGCGTCATACAACATAAGTTGCCCCGGTATCAGATAATGTAAAAGATTGGAGAAACATTTGCCGCATGTTTTACCGGTAACGATGACATGGTTTTTCTTTTCTGCGATTATGTGAGAACAGGTAAAAAATAGCAGGACGTATAACAGGGATCCAAATACGAAAAAATAAGGGGGTATTATATCAATACCCCGTTGTAATATAGGCGAACGTGCCAGTTGAACGCATTCTTGGCCGCATCATACAGCTACCACCTCTTCTTTGGGGCTGTTCAACCCGTACAGGCTTTGTCGGGCGTCAATGAAATAATGGCGCTCGATAAGGAACTGTTCATCCTTCAGCCTGTTCAATGCGTACCGGACTGTTCTCGACGGCAGGGATGTCTCGTTAATGATATCTTTCTGCGTGAGGTTTTTGCCCGTTTCCAACACTTTGTACACGAGCTTTGCCGATGGAGGCAGATGCCCGATCGTTGCGATTCTCTTTTCATTTACATTTCTATCTGAGACAAAAACGATCCCTCATAGTATGGATCACCATAACAAACTAGGAATTCACAATTGTTAAGTATTTCGGTTCTGAGGACTCAGTCCTGCTCATGGTTCACGGGTTAAAAACCAGATAATTTCGCGTTTTTTAAGCATTCGTCAAAAATTCTGGGTTTTTCCCATTTGGATGGATCAATTTTTTATTATGCATATGAATCATATTTTATACTATACACATTCCTAGCGCGCATTATGGTATCCCGGTTGATATAATTGGCATTACGTGGGCATCCTGTTCCTTAATCGGTATTACAGTCATGGGGATGCCATCCTTGGATTCGTTGCAGGCTGGCGGATGAAGCCCGTCCTATAAGGGAATAAAATATCGGCGGATCCTGTTGGGAAAAACCATAGTAAAGACGATCCCTGCGGCGTATCCTGCGGGAAATGGATCGTGATGACATACACAGATGTTGGGAACAGTCCCTGAAATATCACGGGGATCGAGCAAATGTCGCCTCATTCGTATACCATAAGGATCGTTCGGGCAATGATTGCAGCAGGGTAAAAAATGACCATTTATAGTCCCTGCTCTCATCACCGTAATTGTATCGATCATATGTCGACCACAATTGCAATACCGAGTTCAGATGATTGTAATAAATGAAGTAATGTTTTCTGCACAGATCCCACCCCCTCTTTTTTCTTAGATCAGGAACCGGCCCGTTAATTCCAAGAAGAGGAGTCTATTCAGATATCGCTCCCAGAAATCTACAATGATCACAACAATGCATTTCCCTTTGTTCTCCGGTTTTTCTGCTATCTGAAATGCTGCCCGCATGGCAGCCCCCCAAAAAAATTCCTTCTGGGATTCCCTCTGCCAGACAGAATACGAGAAAAGACCGGATGCAAAACTGCTCGACCCGGAATAGGAGTGGAGTGGCTAAGACCCCATTCCCGGTCAAGACGGTTTTATCCAAATATCCTTTTTTCTGGATAGAGGAGTTATTTCATGGGCATTGCCCGCCCGATGCAGGATGTGCATTGAACGTCCGTGCACTGAGTCATACACTGGGGGATCATCATCTGGAGATCGCACAGTGCCTTCTTCATGCGGGATTCCGTGCAGTCAGATACCATGGTTGGGACTTCCTTGCACTCAGACTCCATGCATTGAGACATGCACTTCGAGATCATCATCATGAGATCGCTCATCGACTTCATCGTGGGTGCGTCCATGCACTTTGAATCCGTGTTCTTCGAATCCATGCATTTGGTGTCCCTGCACATTGAGTCCATGTGCCAGGAGATCATCATATCGAGATCGCTCATTGACTTCATCGTGCGTGCGTCCATGCACTTGGTGTCCATGCACGTGTTCATCATCATCATGAGATCGTTCATCGATTTCATCATGGATGCATCCATGCACTTAGTGTCCGTACACGTATTCATCATCATCATGAGATCGTTCATCGATTTCATCATGGATGCATCCATGCACTTAGTGTCCGTACACGTATTCATCATCATCATGAGATCGTTCATCGATTTCATCATGGATGCATTCATGGGCATAGCGTCCATCGAGTGAGCGGTCATGCACTGAGCCATGCACTTGGAGATTACAGCCCGGAAATCACAGATTGCCTTCTCCATCCTCATGTCCATACACTTCGATGCAGTCATCATAGTCGTCTCACGACAACCACCACTCTGTTTCATACCTTCTGACATAGTTGGTGTCATTTTAGTTCCCTTCGGGCAGGATTTATTCCTGCCACGATTGAATAATGAATCATGCAGTTTTTAGATACATTCTATATAAGCAAAATTTGAGGGTTTAAACAAAAACAGGAAAATAGCGGAAAATTCTGCTACTATTGTACCATTATGTCTGTTGCAACATTACCGGTAAAACCGGAATGTGTAATTTCAGGAACGACCGGGACCATTAAAAATGTTTCATCGTTCATATTCGGTCAGGTTACCATTCTCCATCTTCATCACCCGGGATGCAAACGGTGCAAGTTCCGTATTGTGGGTCACCATCACAATCGTCGTTCCACTCCTGTTGATTTCGCGGAACAGCGCCATCACTTCCCGCTCGGTCTCGATATCCAGGTCAGCCGTTGGTTCGTCGGCAAGGATCAGCGAGGGTCTGTTCACCAGCGCCCGTGCAATCGCCACCCGCTTGAGTTCTCCCCCGGAAAGATGGGCAGGAAGCGTGTCCGCTTTTCCGGGCAAACCCACCCGTTCGAGAAGTGTACGGGCGTATGCAGGATCTTCCGGTGTGACGCCTGTGATAGATGAGGACAGTGTGACATTTTCAAGGGCCGTAAGCGGTGCCAGCAGGCCGGGAAACTGGAAGACGAACCCGATTGTCCGGAAACGGAGTGCCGAGCACTCGGCATCCGAAAGCTTGCCAATCTCATTTCCGTCAATTTTCACACGTCCGGAGGATGGCTGCGTAAGACCGCCAAGGATGTTCAGGAACGTTGTTTTTCCCGAACCTGACCGCCCTACGATGAGGATGAATTCCCCCCTTTCACAGGTGAAATCGATACCATCAAGCGGTCGGATCTCCCTTCCGCCTTCCAGGAAGATTTTTACCAGTCCTGACACATCGATCATAATTCACCACTCCGTATCGCACGGTAGGGTTCTGTTCTGGCTGCCCTGACCGCAGTGAAAAAGGCAGCGACTCCACCGATACCAGTAGTCAACAGTACGGCAGCGAGAGCACTGACAATGAACGATCCTGCTGCGGGAACCGTGAGGGGAACTCCCACCGTGACAGAGATATAACTCTGGAACGACAGGAGTAGCACCGTAGATACGGCAATTCCCAGGATACCCCCCGCCAGTGCAATGATCACGAACTCTCCGCTGATCAGGTAAAAGATCCTTGCTTGTGTTGCCCCGAGAGCACGAAGCATCCCGATCTCCCTCATGCGTTCATTGGCAGCCATCACTGATATGAGGGCTATGAGGGGCAGTGAGACGAGGGTTGCCACAAGAGCTGCTAGATCCAGTATCCGTATGGTCGCGTCCAGCTGGGTTGCAACCGTGCTGATCAGGTACTGGGGCGTGATCACCCTCACTCCTTCCACGTGGTCAGTGATTCGCGATGCAACCTGTGTAGACTCTGCCGGATTTTTCACCTTGATCAGCACAACCGAGATTTTTCCTTCCGGAATTTCTATAGGTTCATATGCCATAGCAACCGATTCTGCTGCCATCACCCGGGCATCCTCTGCACGGAGAAAGACTGACACATCGACGCCGGTTCCGGTCGGTTCAAGTTTTCCTGCAACCCTGAACGGGTGCCCATAATAGTACTGGGTGGATCCGATATCTCCGACAAGCTGGCTTCCGAGAATGATCTCATCCTTTCCCAAGGGCATTTCCCGGTGTTGTGCAAGCCACGGACCGATAGTAAAATCACGGGATGGATCGATCGCAATGAGCTGAACAAGGGCAGAACAGCAATCAGCCGGCATGGTAGCAATATAGATCTGTGGTGCTGCCTGTGCCACACCGCTCACATTTTCTACCTGCCCGACTATGGCACTGTCGAAAAAAAATGAGGACGGTTCTCCCCGCAAGAGCACAGCCTCTCCCTCTGCGTGGTACTGCGCAGGGACAACGATGATGTCAGCACCGAGCCTCGATAGCTCCTGCCGAACGCTGTCCGTTGCCCCTGCCACCAGGAAATGACCGGAAAAAAGGCTTGCGGCAATAAACGCAAAAGATATAATGAGTGCCCCATTCCGGACGGGGCGGTGTACAATACTTTTAGTTATCAGCCGGATCATCGTGGTTTAGTTCGCTACAGCGGGAGGGTCATTCCTGACGAGTATCACGAGAATCCCGACGACAATGGTCAGGATGCCCAGAATGATCAATGCGGGTAATGTACCGATCCGGCAGGGTGCATCCGCTGCATTACAAACCCCAATCAGGATTGTCGGGATAAGTGCAGTAACAACCCCCAGACCGATACCGGCAATCCCGACTGCCTTCCGGGAAATACGGTTCGGTAACGCGATCAGGGCAAGACCTGCAATGATGACAAGTGCACCAACCGCTGCTTCTGCCCGTGCGGTATATCCGCATTTCATCAGGGCTCCTGTACTCATGCCAGTTGATTGATCGCTACCCGCAACCGATGCCATAGGAGACATCGAATGGGAAGAGACCCCTTTGGCTTCACATACAGGGAATATATACCACGGGGTGATCACGATCAATGCCCCAAGGATAACCAACGCTCCTGCCAAGAGGAGCGACCGATTCGAAATGTTAAATGACATATCTGGTCTCACTATTTTTACCTAACATTTTTGTCTGACTATGAAAAGCGTACCAATATCGGCAATTTTAACCTCAAAAGGACGTATTTGTCAGTCCACGATATTACAGGGCATACCTCTCTGAGAGCGATGTATATCAACAGGTTTATACCATCAGAAATGACAAACCCCACCAATCAAAAAGCCGAAAGAAGGGGATGATATCCCCCGGTTTTATACGTTCAGCGTCTGGTAATCTGCCTCGAGCTGCTGGTAGACCGTATTGTTGGGATTCGCTTTTGACAGTTCATCAAGCGCCTGCTTATACACGGAAGTGTCAATGTGATCATTGATGTTTACTGTCGTATTGATGTACCCGATCGATTTCATCAGATCATAGGTCTTGTCGATCGCCTTTGTATTCGGGTCGGGAGAGATATAGAAGTGTGGGCTGTTGATCGCATTCTGAAGATCAGTCCTGTTGATCTGGACGTACTTTATGACATCATTCAGTGTCCCGTCCGGGTTAGACTTCGTGTAACTGTATGCCTGGATAAGCGCCTTTTCATAGCTGACAAAGGTATCGCGGTTTGTTTTAAGCTCATCAGTTAACACTGCGATACGGCAGCACGGGTGCTTCGGGTAGTACTGATCGGTATACCATAACAGGACAAGTCCCTGGTTCGGCGCCGTTTCAGTGAATGGGGTCCAGACAACACCTGCATCGACCTTGCCGGATTTCAGTGCTTCGATAACTGCTGCAGGACTCGCTAGTTCCTGGATCGTAAGATCCTTTTGGAGGTCAAGGCCTGCATTCTGGAGCGCACCCCGGAAATGAATGTCTCCCGATGCCGCCCTCACAGTGGCGACTGTCTTGCCCTTGAAACTGTTCAGATCTTTGAACTGGGAGGCTTTCTCCGGTGTTGTGAAGACCGCTGCCCCTTCTCCCATCTGGCCCCCGATAATCGTCTCATTGACACCTTTTGAGATGAAGACAAGCGGGGCAAGGCCGAAACCACCAACATCGATCTTCTTTGCGATAATTGCATTCGTTCCATCCGCACTGTTTGTGAACGAGGAGAGTACTACATTGAGACCCTGATCAGTGAAATAGCCTTGTTCTTTAGCAACGAATATAAGCGTAGCTCCGTTATTGGGCAGGTAGCCTACATTCAGCGTTTTGAGCTGCTGTTGTGTTGTCGTGGTAACAGTTGTTGTTGTTTTGGTGTTGTCCGAACTGACGCATCCCGCAAACACAACCGCTGCAATGACAAAAAGTGCAAGTGCGAAAAGTATGTAAGTACTATTTCTTTTCATTGATATACTCCTGTAATGGCACATCCCGCATTCGTCCACGATGGATACAGGTTGAAGTGGATTGTATCGCCCGAATCCAACCGGAAGCCAGATCCGGTTGAAAATGACCAACCGGGAACGTGAGGTTCTGATCAGCGGATTGCCTGCATATATTCTGGGAAAATAAATTAAATACGTAGACTTTCAAGCAAAAAATCCCCATATACACCGGTAATCCGGGAAAAAGCGGCAATATTTGCAGTGCAGGAATTATTCGACAATACAGAGCTCGAATGATCCCTCAAGGCAGGAAATAACAAAATCCAGAAAAACCCGCATGTTGTCTGACATCTCCGTGTTGAGCGATCGTGACAGGTAGATGACAATGCAGGGTTTTGTACCGGGATTTTTTTTAAGTTCCAGGTACACCTCCTTAAAGACGAGGAGAATTGTCCGGAAATTCACCCGCCGTATGATCCGGATATGACCGGTTCCATCCGGATCAATCAGTACCCGGTAGCTGTTGGTCTTCCTGAAACAGGGTTCGGCTGGCTCTATAGTCATATTCCATTCCTGGTATCGGGGGACAAAGCCCCGGAAAATTTCGCAGGGCACCCCTATTCACAATTTTGATTAGACCCTCTGGGCGGCATTCTATTTGTGTCTTCACATTCCTGCAGGATCTGCCGCTACTGCGCATGCTGCCAGCGAAGGCAGTGTTCCTGAATCCGGTCAAAGAGGAACATGATAACAATCACAACAAGCGCAATCAGGATCATACCGGCAATTACCTTATCGTAGTTGGCAAACTGGTGGTGATACTCGATATACCACCCGAGTCCTGAGGTTGCAGCGATCATTTCCGCTACGGTGATCGTAATGAACGACATTATCAGGGAGATCATTGCTCCTGAGAAGATGGAGGGCATCGCCCCGGGAAGAAGGATCCTCCTCACCATCTGGTGCTCGGAGAGCCCGAGTGTACGGGCAGAATTGATCAGCCGCTGATCGATCGAGAATACTCCATAGACCGCCCCGACAAAAATTGGCCAGAATGAGCCGATGAAGATCAGAAAGATCGATGACGCAGAGAATGTGGGGAGCAAAACGATCGCGTACGGCAGGTATACAGTCGGCGGAATGGGGGAGACTGCCTTTGCAACCGGGTAGGCAACCGCAAAGAGCCGTTTCCTCCACCCAATATACAGACCTGCCGGTATGGCTATAACAATCGCGATGAGATACCCGGAAGTCAGGATAAAGAGCGAGTTTCCCACGCCTTTCGCCATGATCTCCCAGTCAGCGCCAAACACCGCGAACACTTTCGCAGGACCCGGAAAGAGGAACGGATCAAGCAGGGTGAGTTTCCCAAAGATGACTTCCCAGAGTAGTAACAATCCCGACAGCAGCAGGAATATGTCGGTTACCGCTTGGGCAGTTTTCGGTTGCAGGTACAGTTCTGTAAGAAACAGAATCGCGAGGACGAGCAGTATTCCGATAAAGATGCCGTTGTTACTGACTGCCTGTGCAGGAGCATCGGGAACCACAACAGCGAGGATCAGCGTTGCAGCGAGGAGTGCTACGACCAGGCACTGCTCAGTAATCAGACCAGTTTTCATGCAACTGTCCTGTGATCAACGCTCTGATTTTCAATTGCCTCCTGCATCTCGCAGTACAGCACCGAGAGGAGATGCGCTTTCAGCGCTACGTAGTCTGCACTGGCACTGAGGCTCTTGCGGCACCGCGGGCGGGCAAACGGGACCTCGATGATCTCCTTGATCCTTCCCGGGGAGGGAGTCATGACTGCTATCCGGTCGGATAAGAGGAGTGCCTCGTCGACATCATGAGTAACGAAGAGGACTGTTTTCCTTCGCTCTCCTTCAGACCAGAGATGCAGCAGCAGATCCTGCATGTATATCCGGTTGAGGGAGTCCAGTGCCCCGAACGGCTCATCCATGAGGAAAACCCGGGGGTTCATGGAGAACGTGCGGGCAATTGAGACCCGCTGTCTCATCCCTCCGGAAAGAGTATTGGGATAGGCGTCCCGGAATTTTCCGAGCCCGACAAGGTCAAGGTATTTTTGTGCTGATTCTTCTACGGCTGCCCGGGAATGGATCCCATTGGTATGTTCTATGGCGAAACAGACATTTTCAAAAGCGGTCATCCACGGGAAGAGGGAGTAGTCCTGGAATACCGTTCCCCGGTCAGGGCCCGGTCCATTCACCGGTTCCTGATCGATGAGTACCTTTCCCTCAGTGGGTGCTTTCAATCCCGAGACAAGATCAATTATTGTGCTCTTACCACAACCCGATGGACCGATGAGGGAGATGAAATCCCCTTTCCGGATATCGAGATTGACCTCAGACAGTGCTGTATAACTTGAACCGTTGGACCCATATATCATGGAGAGATTTTCAAGATTGATGGTTGCCATAGGAGTCACATTCCGTGATATATTCTTCGAGATCCCGTATCTGCTGAAAAAGCTTTTTTGTTAAACTATGGGAAAAAACGAATTTATAGGGTAATAATTCAGCAATTATTGGTAATGTTTTTCGGTTTTTACGGTATTTGCGGCAATATTCACCATCGTTTTCCACAGGAAAAAGATGTAACCATGGGGCAGTTCCTGATCACGTCCCCCTCTTTTTGGAAGCGGAAAATCTTGCTGGTTAATTAATCTATAAATACCGCCCGCGACAACGATAGCTTGTAATGTCACAATTGTGAACATCCGTGCCAATGTGGCGGAGTGGCTACGCGGCTGACTGCAGATCAGCGTATCCCGGTTCGATTCCGGGCATTGGCTCTGTGAGAGGTTCACCAGAACCTCGAACAAGAGAAGAAATGTGCAACAATTCTTCGAGTTCGGAAAAATATATCCTCATTCACCCGACCCCAAATGACTAACGGACTTACAGCTGAAGCAAAGGCGCTTCTAATCAGCATCGGTAGCGCAGCAATTGATCCATCCCTTTTGCCTGATGAGATGAAAACAACTGCAACCGCAGGGCCCGGCGCCGGCGGGACCTCATTTTTCCTTCGGTCAGGATCTCACCGGGTCCGCCTCTCTATAAACGAAAACTCCTCTTTGAAAGTTATTCCCCGGAATGACGGAGTCGCTATCCAGAAGGAGGGGAGGATCATCGCATACGGTACCCTCGAACGTCCCCTCTGCCACTGCCCGAAGGAGGCATATGTCACCGTCTCAGAACGTTGTATTTTTGACTGTAAGTTCTGCCCGGTCCCGCTCCTGAAAGGTCATGTGAAAACGCTGGATGAGATCATCAGGCTCATCGACGAAGCGGCAAAGAGCACGGAATTTTCCGCAATTTCGCTGACCAGCGGAGTTGCCGAATCACCGGAAAAGGAAGTGGAATATATGACGGGGATCGTGCGGGAGCTGGCGAAGCGTTACGAGGTTCCGATCGGTGTTTCAGTCTATCCCACAGAAACCTCATCAGAGGATTTGAAGGCAGCAGGGGCAGTCGAGATCAAGTATAATGTCGAGACGATGGACCCGCTTATCTTTGAGAGGGTCTGCCCCGAACTTTCCCTGAAGTACATTCTTACCGCACTGGAAAAGGCGGTCAGCATTTTTGGGAAAAACCGCGTTTCATCAAATTTCATTATCGGTCTTGGGGAGGACGATAAATGCGTGGAGAATGGTGTGGCAACTCTTACCAGTATAGGCGTAATACCCGTCCTCAGGCCCATATCAGCAAGCCCTCTCCGTAAAGGGGAAATATTTGTGGATCGACCGTCCTCCTACCGGCTCCTGTGTCTCACGCGGATCAACAAGGCTGCGCTTGAGCGCCATGGGCTCAATGTGCTGGAAGCAAAGACCATGTGCCTGCCGTGCACGGGTTGTGACCTGACCCCCCAGCGGGATCTGTGAATATCCTTTTTTTATAGCACACTGTTGATGGTAAAATAATCAGGTGATTATGAAGGATCGCACACGAACCATAATCCAGGGTGAGAACTATGCAAACTATGGATTCCTTAAAAAATCAAAAACCGTGTATCTGATGATAGAATCTCTGTGGAAGAACCGGGAAGAGACAATTCGTATTTCCTGTATCTCCGCAGATTTTTAAATTGTTGGGAGATGGAGAGTACGGTGTAAACGATGTGGGAAGAATAGCTATCCCCTCAAAGGAACGGGACGCATTCGTTTGGATCTCACCTCCCTGATATTCGCTCTTGTCAAACTGTTTGACCCATCAGTATCAGCGAAAAAGCTGCAAAGGATGTTGCATTGAGTTATAATACATCACTGAAAACACGGGGGCTCCTCAGGCAGGCTCCTGTTGAAGATCTTGCCCCCGGTTCGATGATCTCCTGAAAAGAGATCTGAAAGCAGATGAATCGTATTCCGGTGGGATGCGAAAAGGGAAGTGGGGTCAATTCATCACCGATAAAACAAAATTGCAGACAAACTAAGACTTTTCCTCGGTTATTATCCAATACGTCTTTAAGTAATCCATCACTATTTTGTAATTGATCGTCAATGGGAAAGATTCTTATCGTGGATGACACGCTTTTCATGAGAACCCTGTTGAAAAATGTTCTGTTTAACGGGGGGCATACCGTTGTCGGTGAAGCTGTAGACGGTGAGGACGGCGTAGCAAAATACAAGGAACTGAAACCGGATCTCGTTACAATGGACATCGTGATGCCCAAGCAGAACGGGATCGACGCATTAAAATCAATAAAATCTTTTGATCCGGCGGCGAGGGTCATCATGTGCACTGCAGTTGGTCAGGAACAGATGATGAAACTCGCCATCAGGAGTGGAGCAAAAGGATATATCATCAAACCGTTCCAGGGTCCAAAAGTGCTCGAAGAGATCAAAAACGTCCTGTCTTCCTGATCGTATGATAAAAGTTCTCATTGTTGACGATTCCGTGTTCATGCGTACGGTCATCCGGGACATGCTCGCAAAGGATGTTTCCATTGAGGTAGTCGGAACTGCATCGGACGGTCTTGATGCACTCGAAAAGATCGCGGCGCTCTGTCCTTTTCTCACCACTCTTCCATCCCCACCCGATTCCCTGTGCACTGAAGGACGGGACTCTCCGTGTCCAGAAAATATCCTGTATCCCCTTGAACTATGATACCGGGATTTTCGCGCTTGTTGTCGTTGACGATGTCTCCGATCTTACCTATCAGGTGAATGCATACCGTGAGAAAAAAAAGGTATTGAAGCTCTTAAACGATTTTAATGACTTAAAAAGTAAGTTAAAAAATGTGTCAAATTATCTCGATGCTGTTTGAGGCGGGTTCAAAAGAAAGTCCTTTATGTAAGATAGCACCCCTCTCCCCTTTTCACTTTAAGTATACAAGGAGAAGCCTCAATCACGTTTATCGGCGCGATCAAAAGCCGCAGGATATCGAACTCATATCCGCAGCAAGGCTGGTTAAAAAAAAGGAAATTCACGACGTGAAATAAGGATCAGGAAAAAGCTGCCGATGACCGAACTTATAAATATTCACAATCGTTATTTAGTATAGTCGGATTCACAATCGTGAATTCGAACAATATGCCAAGGTGGCGGAGTGGCTACGCGGCTGACTGCAGATCAGCTACATTCCGGTTCGAATCCGGACCTTGGCTTGGAGGTATCATGAGTATCAGGATCCAGAAGACATTTGAAGCACTCTTCCAGCTCGAAGAAGTCCGGGGACTCTTCCGTGAGTCTCTCCCAACCGGACTTGATGCTGAAGAGGAAGCCGCGTTCAACCAGCGAATCGCCGAGCTAAAGGCGATCATCGCTGACCTTGAGGCAGGGTCCGGCACACCCAAAGTTACCAAGATAGCCGGAACTCTCGATGTCAGATCGCGGGAGGAACAGTATATCAACATCCACCCCATCCAGGCGGCGGGCAGGCTCACCACTGAGGCGAGGAAAGCGATCATCTCCTATGGTGACGGGTACTCAACGTGTGATTTCTGCCGGAAACCCTTCAGGCTTGACAAGATTACCAAGCCGGGCATCTTAGAATTTCACGCAGAACTTGCAAAATGGCTGAATATGGACCAGGCACGGGTCGTGCCCGGTGCACGCCGGGGATTCCAGGCTATTGCAGGAACCCTTGTCGGGAAAGGCGACAGTGTCATTGTATCGGCACTTGCCCATTATACTGAATTCCTGGCGGTGGAAAACGCCGGTGGTGTTGTAAAGGAAGTGCCGCTGAACGCGAAAAATATCGTAACCGGCGAAGCAACAGCACAGAAGATCGAAGAGGTCAAGCGGGAGACTGGAAAACTCCCGGTGCTCGTCATGATCGATCACTTCGACTACCAGTTCGCAAACGAGCACGAGATCGCAGGAATCGGAAAAGTCGCACACCAGTATGACATTCCCTTCCTCTACAACGGGGCGTACACGGTTGGAGTACAGCCGGTAGATGGCAAGAAGATCGGAGCAGACTTTGTCGTCGGCTCCGGACACAAAAGTATGGCATCGGTCGCACCGTCCGGGGTACTTGCAATGACCGATGAATGGGCGCCTAAGGCGCTCCGTACCACCGCGATGGTTGGCGACCTTACCAAACGAAAATTTGGCATCAAGGAAGTGGAACTGCTCGGGTGCACGCTGATGGGCGGAACCCTGCTCTCCATGATGGCGTCGTTCCCGACAGTGAAGAAACGGGTGCTCGCCTGGGATGAACAGGTCAAACGATCCAATTACTTCATCGACCGGCTCCTGAAAATTACCGGCAACAAGGTGCTCTCCGAGTACCCGAGAAAGCACACGCTCACCAAGGTGGACACGACCGGTAGCTTTGACACAATAGCGAAAACCCACAAACGCCGCGGGTTCTACTTCAGTGACGAACTGTCGTCCCGCGGAATTGTCGGGGAGTTTGCCGGTGCCACAAGGACCTGGAAACTGAACACCTACGGTCTCAACGAAAAGCAGATCCGCTACCTTGCCGACGCCTTCATCGAGATCGCGGAAAAGTATGAACTACCCGTTGAAAAGTAAGATTGAAAGATGAGCAATACAGGGTTTTGCACACCTCAAAAAAACGATCATGACGCTGAATATCACTGGCATCCAGTCGGAAATTCATATCTTTGAATTTACAAAGCAAAGCCAGACTAAAAAAATCCCGGGAACAACGCCGGTTCATGCAGGTAAAATGAAAGTCAGCCAGCCGACTTTCATACTAAATCAACGAATGTTACGAAAATAATTGAGGAATCAAAAATGACTGAAAAGAAATTCCGTTTAGGAACAACTGCACTCCATGCAGGGCAGGTGCCCGACCCGACTACCGGGTCCCGGGCGGTACCGATCTACCAGACAACATCGTACGTGTTCAAAAACACGGAACACGCGGCGAACCTGTTCGGTCTCCGCGAGCTCGGGAATATCTACACCCGGCTCATGAACCCGACTACGGACGTGTTCGAACAGCGGATCGCCGCAATTGAAGGCGGTACTGGTGCACTGGCTACCGCATCCGGGCAGGCAGCAATTACCTACGCGCTCCTGAATATAACCCGTCCGGGTGACGAGATCGTTTCCGCCGACAATCTGTACGGTGGCACGTACGAGCTCTTCCACTACACCTTCCCGAAACTCGGGCGCCATGTGATTTTTGTAGACTCGACAAAACCCGAGGCGTTTAAGAAAGCGATCACTGCAAAGACCCGTGCAATCTATGCCGAAACCATTGGCAACCCAAAACTCGATATCCCGGATTTCGAGGCAATCGCCAAGATTGCACACGATGCGGGAATCCCATTCGTTGTGGACAACACGACCGGAATAGGGCTTGTCCGACCGATCGACCACGGGGTCGACATCCTCGCCAATTCAGCAACCAAATATATTGGAGGTCACGGGAACTCGATCGGCGGGGTAATCGTTGACTCCGGAAAATTTGCATGGAATAACGGCAAGTTCCCGGAGTTCACAGAACCTGACCCAAGCTACCACGGGCTCAAGTACTGGGACGCCTTTGGCAACTTCCCGGGACTCGGGAACGTCGCGTTCGTTTTCAAGATCCGGGTCTCCCTCATGAGAGACACCGGGGCGGTACTCAGCCCGTTCAATGCCTGGCTCTTCCTCCTCGGTCTTGAGACCCTGCATCTGCGGGTACCGCGTCATTCCGAGAATGCGCTCGCTGTTGCACAGTATCTCAAGAAGCACCCGAAAGTCGCGTGGGTCAATTACACCGGACTACCGGAGCACCCAAGCTACAATCTTGCAAAGAAGTACCTGAAGGGTGGATTCGGCCCCCTCGTAGGCGTCGGGATCAAAGGCGGGGAGACCGCATCCCGAAAATTCATCGACAGCCTCAAACTGTTCTCTAATCTTGCCAATATAGGGGACTCCAAAAGTCTTGCCATCCATCCGGCGACAACAACTCACCAGCAACTCACTGTCGAGGAACAGGCAAAGACCGGTGTTACGCCGGACTTCGTCCGGCTCTCCATCGGAACCGAGGATATCGAAGACATCATTGCAGACCTTGAGCAGGCACTAGCAAAGGTATGATACACCTCATGACCATCAGATCGTATGAAAATATACATGACATCCTCGCGAAACTCTTTGCAATACTGGATGGTGTGTGTAGATGATCAAAGGGTCTGTTGGTACTGTAACAACGCAGTATTATCACCATCCCTCCCCGCTTGTATTAGAGAGCGGGGAGAAACTCCCTTCTCTTTCCATTGCGTACGAAACGTACGGCAAACTTAATCGCGACAAGAATAACGTAATCCTCATCTGTCACGCCCTCTCGGGCGATGCCCATGTTGCGGGATTTTTAAAAGGTGAGGATAAACCGGGCTGGTGGGATACAGTAGTAGGTCCGGGCAAAGCCTTTGACACAGACCGGTATTATGTCATCTGCTCGAACGTGATCGGGGGATGTAAGGGATCGACCGGTCCGTCGTCGGTGAACCCGGCAACGGGCAAATCCTATGGTGCTGCATTCCCGGTAATTACCATACGGGATATGACCAACGTCGAGAAACTACTCATCGACCATCTCGGCATCCGCGAGCTGTATGCGGTAGCCGGCGGATCGATGGGAGGCATGCAGGTGCTCCAGTGGACGGTCAGCTTCCCGGATATGGTGAAAAAAGCGATCGTAATAGCTTCAACCGGCTACTCCACGCCCCAGCAGATCGCGTTCAACGAAGTCGGGAGGAATGCGATCTGCTCGGATCCCGAATGGAATGGCGGGAATTACTATGATATGAAATCAAATGCTGCACCGGGCCCGGTCAAGGGACTTGCGCTCGCCCGCATGGTCGGTCATATCACGTATCTCTCCGACGAGTCGATGCACGCGAAGTTCGGACGCTCGCTACAGGAAAAGGACCGGATCGGGTTTGACTTCTCGACAGATTTCGCCGTTGAGAGTTATCTCCATCATCAGGGGGATACGTTTACCCAGCGGTTCGATGCCAACTCGTATCTCTACATCACAAAGGCAATCGATTATTTCGACCTGACAAAAGATGGCTCTCTCGCAAAAGGACTTGCAGGAGTACGTGCAGCGTTCCTCGTCATCTCGGTCTCTTCCGACTGGCTCTATCCTCCCTACCAGTCACAGGAAATTGTATCGGCACTGACGGCAAATGACCGCGAGGTACGGTACTGCGAGATCCGTTCCAACTATGGTCATGATGCGTTCCTCCTGGAATCCGGACAGATCAATTACCTGATCTCCCAGTTCCTGAGAAGAACGGTTGTCGGCGATGTCATGATGAGGGATGTCCCGACCATTGAGGAAGGGTCAACAACTGCAGTGACAGCACGGCGGTTAATCAACCTGGAGGTCAATCACCTGCCAGTACTCTCCAGTAGCGACCAGCTTGTAGGAATTGTCACGTCATGGGATATCGCAAAAGCAGTTGCAAAGAATTTACTCTGGCTTGATGAGATCATGTCAAAAAATGTTATTACCACGCTTCCCGATGAGCCGATCGAATCTGCCGCAAAGAAAATGGAGGAGCACTCCATCTCGGCGTTACCCGTTGTCGATCCCGACCAGCACCTCATCGGTCTTATCACGAGCGAGGCAATCAGTATGCTTCTCGGGGGGGGCAATTCATGAGAATCCTCTCCATCCATGCGTCCTCGATGTGGTACCATGCAACCCAGAAGACAAAGATGGCAGAACCCGTTACTGTCCGCGAGGACAGGATGGAAGAATGCGTTGTCCTCTTCTGTTGTGTCGAGAAACTGGACGAGAAAAATCCTCTTCATGTCATCGATAGTGCATACCAGAATATTCTCGTGCGACTGGAAAAACTCAAGGTCAATAAAGTACTTATTTACCCTTACGCTCACCTGACGAGCACGCTAGGTTCGCCAGAAGTCGCGCTCTCAGTATTAAAAGGACTCGAAGAAGCACTCACTAAAGAAAAGATTGAAGTAAAACGGGCACCATTTGGCTGGTACAAGGAATTCGAGATACGGGGCAAGGGACACCCGCTTGCAGATCTCTCCATGACGATCTGTCCGTACGAAGGAACCGAATGTGACTTCACCTGCCCGTACTGTCACCACCCCTTCAAGGAGGCGGATGCGGCACATGCCTGCCAGCAGTCGCTGGGATGTGCAGTAACCTGTACTGACAAACAAGCAAAAACCGGTGAGAAGATATGACTGATCAACCAGAAACACCAAAAAAAGCACTCGTCATACTCGGGTGCCCGGAAGCCCCGGCGCAGCAGGCGCTTGCGTTTCACGTAGCACACAATCTGAAAAAAAGAGGCACGGAGGTCCTTATCGCAGGCAATCCCTCTGTTTTAAACCTCCTCAAAGTTTCGGATCCTGAGAAACACTACGTCACGGACACGATGGTACTTGAGAAGTGCATCGCCGAAGTTGTCGAGAAGAAACGGGACTGCGATCTCTGCGTGGTATTTGCGCACAACGATGCAGCGATTGCCTACGCGGCTACGATGCGCTACATCTTGCCGGAACGAAGGCTTGTGGTGATTGTCTTTGGAAAAGATCCCGAACCGCTTGCAGAAGAGATAAACTTCCCCTGCGAGAAAATTGTCGATAAGGCGGTGCACAACCCGATGCAGTTGAGAAAAAAGATTAACGAGGTGTTCGGATGGGCTGCATAGAGAACCTGAAGTACGAGATGCTCCTTCCGCTCGGGGCTTCCTTCAAGGAGTGCCGGGAATATGCGGAGAAGAATTTTGCCGAGGTCTGGTATGTCGATCCCGGTTACCGGCTCTTTGACGAGTACATCATCGGTCTTCCACCCATCGCCCTCGGAATTGAGGATGGCACTAAGATCATCTTTCCCTATACAAAACCCTGTCACGGGACTTACCTGCTCAGGGTCGAAGATCCCGATGAGGTAGAACGGGTTCGTAAGACGGCGAGAAAGAAAAAATAATCCTGGTTGAAAATGCGTTATGAAGAAACAATGGCTGGTCCGGTATTCTGAAATATTCTTAAAATCCGATCCGGTGCGCCGGCAGTGGGAGAACGTGCTCATCACGAATATTCTTCAGGTGATGCCGGATGTTCACGTGCGAAATGAGCGGGGAAGGATCTGGCTTGACGGCGATGTAAAACCAGACCGGCTGAAAAACATTTTCGGTATTGTCTCATTTTCCGAAGTGGAGCATATAAAAATTGACGAACTTGAACTGTTCCTGCCCGATTATTGCCGCCGGCATGGGATCGAGAAGGCAAAGACGTTTGCCATAAAGATGAAGCGGGTAGGGATTCACTCATTCTCTTCAAACGACAAGGCAATCGAATACGGCAACCTGCTCAGAAACGAATTTCCCCACCTGAAAGTGAACCTTGCACACCCGGACAAGGAGATCCATATCGAGATCCGGGTGAATGAGGCGTATCTCTACGATAATGTAACAAAAGCGGTCGGAGGTCTGCCGCTCGGGGTTGAGGGGACGCTTGTTGCGCTCGTCTCCGGGGGTATCGACTCGCCGGTCGCTGCGTGGATGATGATGAAGCGGGGGTGCCGGATTATCCCCCTTTTTGTTGCGCTCGATACGTTCCTTGACGAGACCACAATAGCGAAGGCAAAACGTGTCGTAGAGATGCTGGCACAGTACCAGCCGGGTATCGAACTCGTAGTGGTAAAGGACTCGTATCTTGCGGCGGCAAAAGAGGAACTGGTCCACATGCATCTTGAAAAGTACACATGCATCTTCTGCAAGCGAAGGATGTACCGGGTTGCGACCGCATATGCACACATGATCGGAGCACGAGGGATCGTAACCGGTGAATCTCTCGGGCAGGTGGCAAGCCAGACGCTCGATAATCTTCTTGTGCTCACCGATGCGGCAGAGATCCCGGTCTACCGCCCTCTCATCGGGTTTGACAAGGAAGACGCAATAAAGATTGCCTGCGAGATCGGGACCTTTGATCAATCGATTTCGCATGCAACCGGGTGTCAAGCGGTACCGAAAGGACCGTCAACGAAAGCAAAACTGGAGGCAATCCGGGAGATTGAGAGCATGCTGGAAGCGACGGCGATGCCGCTGCCGGTGTAACCTTTTCTGGCGGGTACCGGGATCAATCAGACGTCACATCCTCCTTTGGCACAAACAGCGGCGCTCTTTCTCGTCGCTTGCCGGATTACCCATGTCCCCAGCGGCACCGTGTGGCGGTGCCGGTCGATTACCATATTCAACGTCTGCGTCTTACAGTTCCGTCGCACTCGCACGTACTCAACGACCGGTTTTAGCCCAATTCGGGGTTAAAGCAGTTTTGTTTCTTCGGTGGGTTTTGGGACTTTGACCACGAGCACCCTGAAGACACCATTACTCTCATTGGTCCACTTGTGCGGGATCCGAGCCGGGCTTTCGACCAGTATATCTCTCCCAACCGTCTTCTTCTCATCCCCAATTTCGACAACCCCGGTACCTTCCAGCACATAAAAGAAGACATCGACCGGTGTGATATGTTTCTTCAGTGCCTCGCCGGGCTGGAGCGTGATGACAACCGCCATGGCATGAGGGGAATCGTAGATCTTTCGGGCGTCAACATGATGGGGA
>JAPKXU010000169.1 GCA_026394655.1 Methanoregula sp.
GCCATCGACATGACCGCAAGCGTGCCCGTGACATGAACCGGTTCTAACGTCTTTGCAAGAACCGCCGGTCTCTGGTCTTCGATGCCCAGCATCTTGGGGATGTTGGGACCGTGAATATCGAGATCGAGCAGCCCGACCATCCTGCCGTGGGCTGATAACGCAGTTGCGAGGTTGACGGAGACCGTAGACTTGCCGACGCCGCCTTTCCCGCTGAGTACAAGGATTACGTGTTTCACGTCAATCTTTGATTTCGGTGGCAGCCCTTTTGGGGCAGGGGAGTCTCCCTTCGGGTTAGTGGGTTTATGAGTATTTTTTGTCATAATCTTCAGTATCAAAAACAATTTCCCGTTGTGGGGCCGTTTTACAATATTGCGCGAATGTTTGGATTCTCATCTCCACAAAACGGGTAATGATCATCATCTCATCAGGAAGGCGCTATAATCCTCGGAGGTTAGTGCCCGCACTCTTCGTGATCGGGACCATGAGTGCAGCTGCTCTCACCCTGTGCAATCTTTCCTGCCATGAAATCCTTGATTACGGTCTCGATCTTGCCCCGTACTCCAAGGAATACTTCGATATTATTTTCGCAGAACAGATCCACTGCCCGTGGGCCCATGCCGCCTGCGAGGACGTGCGTGACCTTGTGCGAGGCAAGGAATGGCGGCAACTTTCCCGGCTCGTGCCCGGGGCTCTCGAGAATTTCCCGTGAGGTGATCTTTGACTTTTCGATAACGAACACTGCGTATTCAGTACAGTGGCCGAAATGCTCGGACACCATATCTCCCTCTTTTGCGATTGCAACTTTCATGATATCAACCTCGAAAAATATTGAATTCTTATCTCTGGAGGCGCCTGCCGCCACCGAATCCAAAGCCCCGTCCGCACCCGCAGGGAACCTCCCCGCGTCCACGACCGTAGACCAAAATATTCTGTACAGAACCCTGCGACATCGCGGGTCCGTTCTCATTGTGAACCAGCTGTTCCGGGGTAGCAGGCTCCTGCGCAGGTTCAGGTACTATACGGCACCTGCCAAATCCCCTGCCACTCATTGAACCACTTCCCTGTGGTCCCGTTCCATTTAATCCTGGCATTGAAATCTTCCTGGCACCGCTTCAGGTACCATAATTACTCATATGCGCATAAATACTTAAAAATGTTGGTTTAGGCAATCCCATGGGAAGCGGATCACCGGGCTTTTACGTGTTTAGCAATAGCCGCCCCCTCACAATAGCAGAGAACGATACTGCATCCCTAATCGTACGCCAGTCGGGTTTTCTCGTCCGTGAGCGTCGGGGCGATTAGTTCTTTCCACGCTCCCGAATCCCACGAGCCAAGATTCTGGTGAGTTGTGTAATATTTCTGGGGGATTGGGTGTGTGCCGACAACTACGTCCATCCCATATTTTTCCTTGATAAACCGGGAAAAATAAGAAATCCTTGGACAGGGGGGATACCCGACAATCAGACCGGTGGCAAGATGAATGACCTCAGCCCCGTTGTTCTTCATCTCCTGCGGCACGTACTCGACATTCCCGCCAGGGCACCCGTTGCAGGTGGCAAACCCGACAAGCTCCACGTCTTTTCCTTTGTACCGCTCAAAAGCGCCTTCGCGGTTGCGAAGAGCCCGCAGGCATTTACCCCCGGAACAGGTCCGGTACCGGTCGCATATGATGATTCCCAGTTTTATGGCGTCTCCCATGGTTTTGTCTCCTGACTTACGTACTTCAGACAGATTATCTGGCACTTCACTAAAGAATTATCCTGCATAAACGGATGAGAAATACACAATACCTCTAAAATCATTACGGTTTTTGCCCATCTCTCCGTGTACCGCTCACCGGTCCCCGTACTCCAGCCGCAACCCCACGCCAGTCTCCTGGAGCGGGGCGACCTGTGCCAAGGCAACTTTTGCCGGGAGTGCGGTGCAGTGGCAGGCATGGAGAGCGGCGAGGTTAAGCCCTTTCAGGTAATCAAGTGTCCCGTCAAGTTGCGGGCCCGTCCCCCGGAGATGAAGCCCGCCGATGATATCATGTACCCGGTTCTCCCCGCAGATTTTTTTTGCACACTCCACCGTGTTGCATATCCCTGCATGGGCGCACCCGGTGATAATGACAAGCCCCTCGCGGCTACGGTAAGCGAGCGAGGTATCATCGATCAGGTGATCCTCCTGCACACTCCCGTCCGGCATCACGATACACCGTGGCCCGGGCAGGGGCTTCTCAAAGGAGAACCTCCGCTCGATCTCGCCGAGGAAGAACAAATTCGGCGTGAGACTGACCGGGGTTTTTGAAAGATCCAGCGGCATGATTCTCTGCACTTCGTCAGCGGTGAGGACTGCCCCGATATCCGGCAGGGGCGGTTTCGGGCGGGGGTGAAAACAGCAGGGATGTGCGATAAGTTTGGGCAGGTGACTGGAGGTATTTTCCAGGATCGCTTCCGTGAAGAGCCGGATCAGGTGCCAGAGCCCCCCGGTGTGATCGAAGTGCCCGTGCGAGAGGACGATGTAGTCAAGATCAAGGAGGTCAATTCTCATTTTCTGTGCATTTTTCAGTACGGCGTCAGAGTAGCCCGTATCGAACAGCACCCTGCTTCCTTCTGCCTCGATATATGCGGAAAACCCGTGCTCTGCGGTAAAGAACCTGTCGAAGAGCGCGGTGTTGTCCACAAGAATTGTCACGTTCATTCAGGAATCCTCATTGGGGGTATTCTTCTGGCAGATTGCATAAAAAACTCCGCAAGTCCCTCGCTGCGAAGTTACAGTACCTGCCCGTTCAAGCATACCAAGAATTTTTGTCACTTCAACTCCGGTCAGACCGGTCGTGCGGACAATATCTTCCACGGTGGATTGTCTCCGGCAGAGGGTTGCCTGGATAAGATCGCCTGCCTCCGTCATCGCCTTTGTTACATGAGAAATGGGAGGTTTCCTGCTGACAATCCCGGCATCCGATCTTCCAAGCACATCCCTTATCCGCTCCAGTTCAGTGTCCGTGGCTGCCTCTACCCATCCCTCTACGGGAGGGCGGTCAAGGGTATTCAGCTGGACCTGATCCGGATTGATGCGGAGAATCGCATCGTTCAGACCTGCCAGTTCCTCTGCGGTGGTATTCACACCGGGGATAATGAACACTTCCAGCCAGAAGGCACCGGAATACATCTTCCGGAACTGCACCATCCCTGTGATTATCGCCGCTATCCTGAGTGAGGGGTGGGGGCGGTGGATGCGCTCAAAGGTCTCCTGGGATGCCGAGGTCAGGGTCGGGATTACCCGGTCTGCCAACGCCAGTTCATCCCGAACACCCCTGTTGGTCATGAGACTCCCATTTGTGAGGACACTCATGATATACTCCGGGTAATTATGTTTCACGAACGTAATCACCGGTCCAACCGATTTGGAGAGTGTTGGTTCACCAGAACCGGCAAGCGTGATCGAATCAAGATGCGGGCGGGAAGCGAGTACGGTACGAAGCTCGGCAGTCACGTCATGAGTGGGGAAAAATGCCTGCCTCGTGATGGTCTTATCCGTAGTGGGTCCGCATTCGCAGTAGACACAATTGTATGAGCAGGTCTTGTATGGTATCAGGTCAATACCGAGTGAAATCCCAAGCCTGCGGGACAGAACCGGTCCAAAAATGTGCTTGGGGGGCATCAGGAATACTCCGCTGTCCCGCTGCGTATAGAGAGAAAAACTATTACCATTATCTTCTCATTCCCGCCAAAGGAGTAATTATTCAGCACCGGAATCATCAGGCGACTCGTCACTGGGGCTCCCTGTCAGGGTGGTACCGTTGATGCCCGATAGCTTCGGGCAGGCACCACCCGCATTCCGCCGCGGGCAGATCCCATTTTGCCTGTGCAGGCATCCTCCCATCTCAAGGGATTTTCCATGCACGAGAGCATCTGCGATCTTGCGGTGCGCTTCGTGGATATCCCGCCAGATGGTCTTCCGGGAGACGCCAAGAACTGCTGCCGCCTGCTCCTGCTCCAGATCCTGTAGGTCGACCAGCTCCAGTACTGCCATCTATTCGGGCAGCAGCGAGACTACCTCTTCGTGTTCATTTGGGTTGCACTGCGGCGCATAGCACCGCGGTGATGCACCCCCTTTGATAGAGCGGTTCATGCGAGGTCGTCCCCGCTTTCGGCAGCATCCCTCCTCATTCCCGCTGGTCTCTATAGTGCCTCAACTCCTGTTCGAGATTGGACTCCAGTATTTGAATGGCTTGTGCTGCGGGGAATGTACCTGCTTGAGTAACGGGAACGCCGTTTCTCACCGATTCAATGACCGCTGGATCAAAAGGAATCTTCCCGATCACGAGAATATTCTCTTCACGGCACCAGAGCTGTATTGTTTCAGTGAGGGACTGCTCAAGATCGAAGCGATTGACCGCGACAAGGATCCGTGGTCTGAATTGCCGGCAGACCGCCACCACCCGTTTGAGATCATGGAGTCCCGAGACGCTTGGTTCAGTGACGATCAACACAACATCCACGCCGCTTATCGTGGAGATGAGTGGGCAGCCCGTTCCGGGGGGACCATCAATCAGGAAATAGTCCCTGTCCCGGTCATGTTCCAGTGCCATCTTTTTCACTGCATGAACGAGCAGCCCGGAGTTACCTGCACCCGGTACAAGCCGGGCATGCACAAGGTGTCCCCGCTCCGTTTCCGAGTATTTGATCTCACCCGTCTGTCGTGGCTGCATACTGATAGCGGTTACCGGGCAGACATAGGCGCACACGGCACACCCTTCACAGCGGAGCGGGCTCACCTGGTATGTATCCACGTCACGTTCAACCGCCGCAAACCGGCAGTGCTCTTTGCATTCCCCGCACTGTACGCAGAGAGTTGGATCGATGACAGCAGATTTCATCCCCATGAACGGTTCCGTGCGGATCAGTTTCGGGTCAAGGAGGATCTCAAGATTCGCTGCGTCGACATCGCAGTCTACAAGCACGAGGCTTTTGGGAAGCAACTGGGCAAGTGCAGCGGTGATCATCGTCTTTCCCGTTCCCCCCTTACCGCTGATAACTGCAAGCCGGATCATCGGTGCACCCCGGCAAGCGTGCTGCATTTGACAAAGAGGGCCAAAAATGCCTTCTGCCATTC
>JAPKXU010000165.1 GCA_026394655.1 Methanoregula sp.
AAGCATTTTGTAGAAAAAAATGGAATAAGAAGCATTGAAAGAATAACTGGACATCATCGTGACACGATTGGGAATTTATTAGTCGATATTGCTGAACATGCCAAACAAATGAACGAATTTCTTCGCGGTTGATTGCCATCCATCTTTATGATGTTATATTAGTATTTTGATCTGCCGGTTTGATTCTATCTCGAAGGAGAAATGCGTTAGAAAAGGGGAGCTGATTGGTTATGATACTCTGAATAGTTACAAAAAGTTTTAGTTTATCGAGACGCATGTTGGTTCAGACCCGTCCTCTCTATCTATTGATGGACCCGGAACCGGGATGATACCGGCCCCGTCGTCAATTGCCGGAACAGAGGGCACTGAGAAGCGCCGGTACGAATGGAACGGGGCGTTTTTTCAAACGCAGGTAAAATCCGGCATGCCGCGATGTGCCAGAACCGTGCCGGAATGATTTCAAATATCCAGCCGCCCTTTTTAAAAAGAAACTCAATCCGTCTCACAAGAGTCTATTACAGGCTGCACTTGGTGTGCCGCGATGGTAACTCATAAGAAAAATACCCGCGGAAATGGATTATTTCTCCGAATACCCTTCAATTTCCTCCAGCATTTTCTCAAACGACTCGTCGAAATCCGGTACCCCGCTCATCTGGTGGCCTAAGGAAACCTGCCACAGCGCCCTGAACTGCTCCCGCTTTCCAGCCAATACGGCCGTGTCGACGACGACCCCTTTGGCATCACATTTCTGTGTGAGAATCGATTTCACTTCCCGGCGGTTCACCCGGTCTGCCAGTTGCCCGATATCATAGAGATCGCGTGAACGGGTCCTCTGGAAAAGCGAACGGATCTTCTCTACCATGATCTCTTCAAGTGAATACGAGGTCACGGATACCGAAATCCTGTCGGAATACGGGTGGAAGACCGGGCGTTCGCTGACCGGGAGAAGGATCTGCTTTTGATCCGGGCCGGTCAGGTCAAGGTCGATTTTCACCGGGGATGCCGAGCCCCGGTTCAGGATCCGGAACCGGACCGTTGCCTTGAAACCGGTCCTGGTTGCCCGGAAGCCGGGGTCGTCTTCGAACGGGATGCCGCTCTCCTCGCGGACCCGCATGATTGCATCGCTAACCGCCGCCCTGAGCGTGTCGGCACCGGCCGGCTCAATCAGGGTAAAATCGAGGTCGTCGGAGAACCGGTAGTTTTCGATGAACACTTTCCGGATGCCGGTCCCTCCCTTCAGGGCCATATTGACTGGGCGCAGTGCGGAAAGGAGCCAGTTCTGTGCATAATCTCGCTCGATGGTTGAGGTGGACACGCCGAACTCACGGGCGCGTTCCTTAATGTCAATGGCCGGGATCATTCAGGCTACTTCGGCAGCACGGAATCGTTGTTGATCACGAGCCGCCATCTCGGATCGTTTTTTCCTTCTTTTGGCATCGTGGGATCCAGAAGCAGATATTTTTTCGAGTGTGGCTGCGGGAGATTGATCGGAACGCCAGCCTTTTCGCACAGGTGCCCGAGTCTTCGCACCATGGCGAAATTATCGATCTTAAGCGCGTATTCCGTGAGACGGTTGTAATCCAGCGAACTGTTTTTTAAGGATTTTGCTACTTCGATGATGCCCCCGGCATAGTAGGGCTTGTCGAGACAGTCGATGATAGTCTTTTCCTTATCTGTGATGCTGACCGGTGTCTCCTCGATCCAGTCCTTGCGGCAGCCGAAGAACTTGTCCGCTTTCACCCGCACGATCTGGTATTTTACGCCAAAAATTTCGAGCAGGTTCTTCTTCTTGCGTGCAGGTGTCTGGACAAAGACGGTTGTAGGGATCTGTTCGGTGAGCCCGTAGTAGTGGAGAGCACTCCAGTAGGAGATCGCACACGGATCCTCAAGGTACGATGCGATGGCGAATTCATGGAGCGTGTATTTTCCTTTCTCGCTCCCAAGCGGAATGATCAGGTACTTTCCTTTCTCAATCCGCTCGATGAATCCTTTCTCTTCCATGCGTGAGAGGATGACCCAGAGCATCTCTTTTTTAATGTGCGTTTTCTGATACAGCTGCGCAAACGAGAAAACCTGGTTCTCTTTTGCCATGGACTTCAGGATCTCAATTGTCATGCACCGCTCCTTATCCTTTAGTTCCCCCTTATATACGCCAACCTTAACATTTATGTTAATTTTGGTGTACTGGAGGGG
Organism: Methanoregula sp.; assembly: GCA_026394655.1. Lineage (GTDB taxonomy): Archaea > Halobacteriota > Methanomicrobia > Methanomicrobiales > Methanospirillaceae > Methanoregula. The sequence goes on from JAPKXU010000165.1 coordinate 2,194, forward strand.
GAATTATTGAGGGTCAGACAGTTAATTCTCTCTTCACCTTCACCTGCCCTCAATAACAGTATCCCTGACCCCGTAATCCGGGCCCTGTACGGGCTTCGATTACTCTCACGGGAGGATCTTTTGGATCATCACTTGCAAAAATGGGTAAATTCCGGCACATTTTTTTCAGATACACCCTTTACATGAGATTAAGGGCAAATGGGGCAATACACATCGAGCTGTAAAACGCTTTTGTACGCTTTTGGGAGGCAAAACTGATGGGGCGAAGGGGTGTAGCATGGGTCAAATGAAAAGAAGACCTGTTTTGGGATGGCGGGTATGACCATAATGAACCGGTTATGATATCTCAAGTTTTGGAGATGCGGGGGAATAATAACTTCAAAAAAGGCAATGATTGATTGAGAAACACGGGTGCAGTAACGGAAAAACAGGTTATTTCTCTTCCCGGACCATGGCAATGGCGTTTTTCGGGCATTCGTTTGCACATATGCCGCAGCCCTTGCAGAACACGAGATCGATGGAAAGTTCGCTGTCAATCACGGCTTCCGGGCAGTAAAGGGAGCACAATCCGCACGAGATGCATTTTTCCCTTTCGACAACGGGTCGAAAGACCCTCCATGAACCGGTCTGGCCGGCAGAGCCTTCGACCGGTCTGCTTATCGCATACCGGTCACATTTCGTACTCCCGCTCACACGCTCATCTCCGTATATGCAGCCTCGGCAGCCCTCACATTCCGCTCGTCATTAAATGGAAAGGCTCAGCTGATGGGTTACCTTTTCATTTGGACGGATCCGGCTCAGCTCATAGGTTACCCCAAATGGTCATTTATGGCTCAGCTCATAGGTTACCTTTCTAAATTTGTCAGAGCAAAAATATTCTCGTCCAAAT
>JAPKXU010000073.1 GCA_026394655.1 Methanoregula sp.
TAGTTGCACTGGATGTTGCATTTCGGTGCAACAGGGATGTGACAGCGCCCGAACGAATGGCATGCCTTTTCAGAAAAACAGGGATGCTCCTGGATCTTTCGCATCTGTGCAGGATCCCACTGGACCTTCTTTCCTGCCACATCTGCATACTTCACTTCATCAGCCATATGATACAATTCTTTAGTGCGTTCTTTAGGTATAAATAAAGCACAATCGTGTCAATTCCCGGTGGAGCAAAGTACACATTTCTTCCTGTCCCGGTTCAGGTACTCTCAATCCGGCGTATCCGTTCCGCCGGATGGCGGAGTCTTTGCGATCGGATAGGGACCGAGGATTGCATCAAGCGATCCCTTATCAAAGATTTTCGAGAAATCCGGGTTGATGATCCAGACCGGAAACGTTCCCCAGATCGTCCTTCTCTCGATCTGGTAGATCCGGGACTCAAAAAATATCGCGGTCTTCTCCCGGAGGATTGCTGATGGGGAGACTGACAGGGGTTGCCCGACAATATCTGAAATCTCCGGAATCTCCGGTGCATTCTCACTCGCGATCTGGTCGCTGAGATACCGGGCTTTCGCCTCCGAGAACTGTGTAGCCATCGTAAGGCTGGTGATGCCATGGATGTACCGCATAATAAAATACTGGCTGGCAAACAGGACACCGATATGGACGAACAGGTCACTCACCTGCTGCACATCATCAACCATAAGGACGCTCTGGACCGTGATCCCCGGGAGCATGATGACCGTTGAGAATATCGCGATGATCGCAAGCGCTGCAAGGAGCCACAATAATGTCGTGACAACCCGTTGCGGGATCCTTCTCGTAACCAACCGCTGTTTCATACCGGTAATATCCGCAAAGAACTCCGTAGTATACGGTTCCAGTTTCCAGACCAGAAAATAGAAGATGATGATCGCTGCTGACTGGAAGATAACAATCTCCGTTGTCTGGAGAGGAAGTGACCCCGTGTAGTACTTGACGACCGCAAACAGGATATCAAGTGAGAAGAGCAGGGCAAATCCGATAAAGAGCGTGCGGCAGTTGATCAAAAAGGCGTTGATAAACACCCGGGAGAAACGGTCGGTGTTCCGGATGATACCAAATTCATGGAGGTTGTTTAGAATACGTACCACTTCCCCCCCGGTAAACCTACGGTATTGGTTGTCCAGCGGGAGGAGCAGGGTGAGAAAATAGCACATGAACAGGAAGTAACTGGCAGTAATAAACAGCGGGGGATGCTTGTCATTAAAAAAAAACAAGCTGATATTGAGAAGGACACAGGCTGCAAGGACGATGAGCGTGATCCAGCCCCGTGCGCCTTCTGTCCGCAACGTGCGCTGGCGCTCGCGTTCACTCTCGATCTCCCGCATGATCATGCGGTGCAGGGTTTGAAATCCCCGGATAAATGGTACGGGACGACCTGGTGTCATGGGTAACGCACGGCAGGGACCCTGATACGAGGGGTATGTTCGCTCATACCGTCCACGTTCGGGCAATTGTATATGGTTTACGGGATCATTGTATTAAAGAGCACCATGAAGAGATCCGAGAAGGTCAAGGGAAAAGAGCGGGTTGCAGAGAAAAAACGGCAGTACAAAACGGTGGGTCTTGTTGCAGCGGGAGTAATCATCGTTGTGGTAATCCTGCTCTTTTTGTTGTTCAACCCATTTGTGGCACGGGCTGGGGATGTAGTGACTGTCTATTATACCGGCACGCTCGATAACGGCACGGTGTTTGACTCGAACATGAACGGAACACCGCTCTCCTTTGTGCTCGGCAGCGGGCAGCTCATCGCCGGTTTTGATGAAGCAGTGACGGGTATGGGGGCAAATGATCAAAAGACCGTGCGTATCCCGGTAGAGAAGGCGTATGGTCCCTACCGGACTGACCTTATACACAACATGAGCCGGTCCATATTCCCTGCGAACGAAACCCCCCTCATCGGTGAGTACTACACGTTCAGGCGATCCTCTGATGGTGCTGTCAGCAGGGTAAAGGTTCTCAATGTCACGCCCTCTACGGTGACGGTCGATGAGAACCATGTGCTTGCCGGGCAGAACCTGACGTTCACTATCCGGCTGGTATCGTTCGTGAAAGGATCCAGTTGAAATCTATGGGGGGGATGCCCATTCATCAACTCCCCACTCCTCCCTCCCAAAAGAACAATACCCCTTCCCGCTCTACTTTCATGCACATCCGGCTGGTGTTCACCATCTCTCTTGTACCCATCCCTCTCCGCATCGCTGCCCTGACGCAGGAACGAAACAGCCTCTTCGAATACCCGATAGAACGGCTCGCCGACGTCATCAAAGATGTCGGTTTCCGGTGCACCAGCTGTGCACAGTGCTGCACCCGTGAATTCAACGGGCATGTCTTCCTGCTTGACCGCGATGTAACAGCAGTACGGGAGATCGATCCTGCGGCGCTTGAACCCGCCCCGGACCCTGAGTTCTGTGACCAGAACGGCACGTTCTATGTATCAGGATATGCGCTGCGGGCGAAGGAGGATGACGCCGGTTCATGCTGGTTTCTGGAAAACGGCAGGTGCCGGATCTACGACCGTCGTTTTGCCATCTGCCGCATCTACCCGTACATGCTCCACCGGGAACCGGGCGAGGATGGGAAAATTGACTGGCGCCAGATTGCCGGGCTGGACAAACACGGGGACTATGGTACAGTGATCCCAACTGCCGATTGCCTCGCGATTGCCCAAGAGACAAAAGAGTATGAGAATGCGTTTCTCGCACAGGAGATCGGGTTTTTAGAGTGCATTAATGAGCATTTTACTCGCCACCATCTCAGGCATGTCCAGAAAGTATACGACGACCGGATGCGGGCATTTGCACGTGGCACCCCGATCACGATCATGGTGTATTATGACGGGCAGCTGGAGAAGCACCGGATCACGCTGTGAACGGGCGCACCGTGCGACGGGATGGTCCCGTGCCGATCCACGACTGAGCCAAGTCTATCAGTGGGCTCCGTCTTTTGGTTTTTACCCGTAGTCGGGATAGGAAGAGGCGCTCATACCACGCGTAATATCATGATCGTGATATCGTCATGCTGCGGTTGACTGCCGGCGAACGTCGTGATCGCTGAAAGGATCTTTTCGAGCAGGACCTCCGCTGGGAGCAAACGGTTCTCCGTGATCACCTGCAGGAGCCGGGCTTCACCAAACTCCTCCTCTCCGGCATTGATCGCCTCGGTCACGCCATCCGTGTAGAGGACAAGGATATCTCCCGTTCTTAAATCAACCTTGACCGACTGGAGCGTGGCATCATCAATGACGCCAAGGGCGATCCCTTTGGCTTTTAAGAGCAGGACATCGGATTCACCATTTTTCAAAAACAGCGGGGGATTGTGCCCCGCATTGACGTAATTCAAGGTCATCGCCCGTGCATCAAGGATGGCGTAGAAGAGCGTGACAAACATGCTCGTCTTTGAATCCTCGCAGATCAGCTGGTTCGCGTGCCCGATTGCTGCCGCAGGGTCAGCGTTCGTCATCGTGCTCGCCCGGATCAGCGTTCGGGACAATGCCATAAAGAGCGCCGCCGGCACGCCTTTACCGGATACATCCGCGATCACCAGTCCCCACTGGTCCTTGCCAATCGGGATGAAATCGTAGAAATCACCCCCAACTTCGAGAGCGGGGATGTTCTTTGCGACAAGTTCGATCCCGGCAATCGTTGGCGCCCTGTCTGGCAGGAAACTCTGCTGGATGCCTTTTGCGATCTCAAGTTCCTTTGCGAACCGTTCCTTCTCCGCTGTCGTCCTCTGGAGATCGTCCATGTGCATCCGGAGATCCGCTGCCATCTTGTTGAACGAGTGGGCAAGATCCTCAAGCTCGTCACCGGTGGTGATCTCCACCCGGTAGTCAAGGTTTCCCGCCCCGATCACTTCGGAGCCGTGTTTGAGTACTTCCACTGGGCGGGTGATGATCCGTGCAAAGACGACCGAGAGGATGGCGACGAGAATAAACAGAAGGATGCATAGCCCAAAAAAGAGGTTCATTGCCGTGTTCATCTTCTGGTTTAAAAGAACCCCGGTCTCTCCCGTTGCGTTCTCTATCTGCGCACGGGTCTTCACCGCTGGAGCGATCACATCACCGACCGGCATCACAATGGCGACGCTCCAGTTCATGCTTTTTATGGGTGCATAGGCGATGTACTTTTCCCCGCCGGAGAATGCCACCCGTTGGACTCCGGTCTTCCCGGCAACCATGTCACCGGCAACCGCGGCAATAGCTGAGTTGTTGTTTCCCAGCAGGTTTTCAGTTTCAAAAGAATCGTCCCATTTCGTGTCACCAGCGGAGATGCCGGGTCGGGAGATGACGTTGCCCTTTTTATCGAGAAGGAATGCATATCCACGATCGCTGACCTGCGTGTTGATGATCTGGCTGTTGATCGTATCGAGCGTCACATCTGCACCGACGATCCATGTCCACCCATGATCCTGCCCCGGCACTACCCGCGAGCAGGTGACCATCAGCCCTTTTCCGGATGCGTCGATGTAGGGATCAGACCAGCTCAATTGCCCGGTCTGTTGTGCCCGGAGGTACCAGTCCCGTTCACGCGGATCATACGACGATGGAATACCGCTCACCCACGGGTGAACCCAGAGGATCCCGCTGCCCGTGCCGATATAGAGCTGGCTGATCTCTGAATCCGCTGCGTGCATGGGGTGGAGTAAATCATTTGTTGCCGAGAGTGCGCCGATCTCATCCGGTATTGCGCTGATGCTGACCCCGGGTGCAAAGATGATGGCAGATGTGTTTCCAGGTGATGCCGGGTGCTCATCCTGGAAATACGCTTGGCGGAGACGAGGGTTATTCTCGCGGTTGCGTACCGCGACAGCATAGCCGGCAAGGGTGTCCATCTCTGCACCCACCCGCTCGAATACCACGTTACTGATGTCTGCCTGGTCAGTGGCAAGGCTGAGCAGGGATGCGGCGGCATTCTCTTCGAGAGCGGCAGTGCTGTCTGCAACCGCCCGGTCTCCTAACTGCCCGCTTGTTTTCTGTGCGAACGCACCCATATCCCCCATCGCCGAAAACGCAGCGAGCCCGGTGATACCCAGAGCTACGATTGAGATCGATAAGAAGACGATCAGGAGTTTTACCATGACCGGTATTCGCGTTCTCGCCCGTGCACTGCTCATCATCTTCGTGTTTGCAGGGAAGAGAGAAAATGGTTGTCATTTTTATGGCGTGTGCACTGGTGCAGATTCGTTATTTGTGTAAAACAATCAGCCGATCAGGTCTTTCGCGTGAGAACCTGTACCGTTTCAAGTTCAAAAATAAAATAAAACAAAATGAAAACCGGGTTGCCGGTTTTCATGCTAATAATTCAGATGTTCCCGCCAAACATGCCGGTTTTTGGTGCAAACGCCCCTGCTACCAGTTCACGGTTGAAGACTGACGGCACCTGCCCGGTCTTTGCGTAGGTGTATAGTGCCACAACAAAGATCCCCTGCATCGCGGAGGCGAGGATGGCAAGGATAGCAATAAGGACGATAAAGAGGGCACCCGCCGCAAGGAAGATTATGGGGTTGCCCAGGAAAAGCGTAGCAAAAACGAGTACAAATGCGACGATGCCGATTGCGAAAAAGACAAGACCGATGGAGAGACTTCCGACAACGCTCTCGCCCCAGGTCTTTTTGAACAAACCGAGGGACTCCTTCATCGCTTCAAACACGCCCTTCTCCTCGAATATGAGCACCGGGACCACAAACATCGTGACAAGGGTCCAGATACC
>JAPKXU010000138.1 GCA_026394655.1 Methanoregula sp.
CAGGGACACCCGGCACTTATCAAGACCGAACGGGCCCGGGTATCAGCCGGCAACGCGGCGCATGTTGCGAGACGGTATCGCGGAGATCTGGATGCCCTTCGCACTGTCATACTGCCACAACTCGCGCTCGTGCAGTTGTGGATATTATCTCCTCCCGATGAATCGTGGCGGTTTTTCACCGTGTTCCCGGGCGGCATTACGGAGGTCACGGAATGCCCATAATTTCTCTTGACTGCCTCCATGACGCATTCAATCTTCGTTGTCCCGTCTGCGGCAATCCGTTCTGGGACCGGGAGGTCGAGTGCGTCCACTGCAAGGATTGTGGTGTTGAGATCACGATTGCCAAGGATGCGAAAAATTGCCGGCTGACGCTGGTGGTGCAAGGTGCATGACAGCCGAAGTCCTCAACGCTACCCGCATACTATTCGCGTCGGGTCAGGTAATCGAAGTCCGGGCGATTACCGAGGACGGCGTAGCAAGTGGGTACTTCGACTCGCAGGAAGAACTTGCGGCAAAGGTGGACGCACTGGACTCCCTGCTAAATGTGCAGGGCATATACGTCACGGTAAACCCGGTGAACCCGGCGCTCTTTTCCCGGCGGGCAAACCGGATCAAGATGCGCCTTGGAAAGAAGGATGCCACGACAGCGGATGGCGACATCGTGCACCGGCAGTGGTTGCCGGTCGATATCGACCCGGTCCGCCCATCCGGTGTCTCGTCAACGGACGCGGAGCACGAGCTGTCGATCGCAAAAGCCCGGAGTGTTGCGGAGTTCCTCACCGGTGAAGGATTTCCGGCACCGGTTCTTGCAGACTCCGGGAACGGGGCGCACCTGCTCTACCGTATCGATCTCCCCAACGATGAAGCGGGAAAAGTGCTTGTGAAACGGTGCCTTGAGGTACTCGCGGGAATCTTTGATGACAATCACGCGACCATCGACACGGCGAATTATAACGCCGCCCGGATCTGGAAACTCTACGGCACGGTCTCCCGAAAAGGCGATCATACTCCCGAGAGTCCGCATCGCAGGAGCCGGATTATTTCTGTTCCGGATTCTGTTGCGGTTGTGACCGCTGAACAGTTGCACAAACTTGCCGGGCATCTGCCTGCTGAAGAGCAGTTTCAGGCGAGCGCTCCAGTAGAAATAAAGGGGTATAAAAACGTTACGAATTTGTCGGATTGGCTGAATAGGCATGGAATTATTGTGAAATTCCAAAAGCCCTATGCCAGCGGCACACTTTTTATCCTTGACCAATGCCCCTTCTCCGGAGACCACAAGGACGGGGCGTTTGCCATCCAATTCCCCAGCGGTGGGATTCATGCCGGTTGCCATCACCAGACATGTGGAGGTGGGTCACAGAAATGGCAGGAACTCCGGGAGCTGTTCGAACCGAAGGCAGTAATCCGGGAGGCACCCCTGTCGCGACCACCACGGGGGCCTGGCCCCGGTCCGGTTCCCTGTTTGGAAAAATTACCTGGCTATGCAGATGCCCTCACCGTTCTTTCGCACGGGGACCCGAAACAGGCAATGCTACGGACGTTCGCGCTGGATCACGAGGGTGACGAAACGGTGGCTGAATGCCTGATCCTATCGATTGCCTCCCGGTCCATCATCAATACCAAGGGCTTGCACGTCTCCGAGACCGGTGAGAGCGGGAAGGGAAAGAGCCATGC
>JAPKXU010000004.1 GCA_026394655.1 Methanoregula sp.
CGGCATCTCGGCATCTATCGGCAGCAAGCGGGTCAGGAACCGGATCGCAGGGTACATCACCAGAAAAATAAATACCAAAAGACACCTATAAGCCTATTTATGTTTGAAGGTGTCCTTCCAGCAATCATAACTCCTTTTAAACGTAATTCCGCGATGGACCTGGATACATCAGGTCTTGAACGAAACATCAGGTACCTCGTTTCCTGCGGCATTCATGGGATCGTTCCCTGTGGATCGACCGGTGAATCAGCGACCCTCACGTTCGAAGAGCACGAGAAGGTCATTGAGACCACGATCGATATTGTGAACGGGAAGATCCCCGTGCTCGCGGGTACCGGTTCCAACAACACAGCTGAAGCCCTGCGATTGACTAAGGCGGCAAAGGACACCGGTGCGGACGGGGTGCTCGTGATCAGTCCGTACTACAACAAGCCGAACCGTGCAGGGCTCGTCAAACATTACACGAAACTTGCCAATCTTGATATTCCCGTCGTTGTGTATAACGTACCGGGCAGGACCGGGCAGAACCTTGAACCAGACCTTATTGCTGAACTTGCAAAACATCCGAACATTGTCGGCGTCAAGGAAGCCAGCGGGAATATCGGGCAGATCTCGCGGATCATTGAGATGACCCGTGACGAAGACTTCTCGGTCATCTCCGGGGATGACAACCTCACGTTCCCGATCATCGCACTGGGTGGTACTGGCGTGATCTCGGTGGCAGCCAATGTTGACCCGAAACGGATGGTCGCGATGTATGAAGCCTATAAAAAGGGTGACATGAAAAAATCGCTTGCCCTTCACTATGCGCTCTCACCGCTCTTCCGTTCGATGTTCATTGATACAAACCCGATCCCGGTAAAGAGAGCGGTCGAACTTATCGGCATGGCTGGCGGACCGGTCCGACTGCCCCTTGACAGTCTTGACGAGAAGAAGACTGAACAATTAAAGAAAGTAATTGACACAATTCCCGGGTCAGCGAAAGTAAAGCCGGTAGTAAAAGGACGTGTTGCCCCGGTAAAAAAAGTCAAAAAACCTGTAGCAAAGAACGTAAAAACGGCAGCAAAACGGCGCGGACGGTGACCTGATTTATGATTAAAGTTGTCGTATGCGGCGCTTCCGGACGCATGGGGCAGACGATCGGGCGGATGGTGAAAGAATCCTCAGATCTCGAACTTGTTGGCGGGATTAACTTAAAGCCGGGGACTTTCTTTGGCGCTGAGATTGTCGAGACAAAAAATATGGATTCACTATTGAAGGCAAAGAAACCGGATGTGCTGATCGATTTCACCATTGCCAGTGCAGCCGTTGAGAATGTGAAGCTGGCAGCAAGGAATAAGGTATCTCTTGTTGTCGGGACTACCGGGTTCTCTTCAGACCAGCGTGCCGATATGGCAAAGGCGATTGAAGGAAATGTACCTGCCGTCATCTCCAGCAACTTTTCCGTTGGAGTCAACATCTTCTGGCAGCTCATACGGGATGCCGGCAAGATGTTGAAAGACTATGACATTGAGGTGATCGAGGCGCACCACCGGAATAAGAAGGATGCACCGAGTGGCACAGCAAAGACAATCCTTCAGATCCTCGATGAAGAGGTAGGTTCGCGTAAAAAACTGTACGGACGTGAGGGCATGATGGAACGGTCAAATGAAATCGGTGTCCACGTAATCCGGGGCGGGGATATCGTTGGTGACCACAAAGTGATGTTCTCAAAGAACTTTGAAACGATCGAACTTTCCCATCGCGCTTACGATCGGTCGGTGTTTGCCAGTGGAGCGTTGCGGGCAGCACACTGGGTCGTCGGTAAAAAACCGGGAATTTATGGCATGAGCGATGTGCTCGGTCTTTAGAATTCCCGTCATTTTTTGTGTAAAAATCGAAACCTATTTTTTGTATTTGACGAAATAGTAGATGGAGTGAATTATTTGGTAGCAGTTGTTGATATTACGAAGTGTACCGGGTGCGAAACCTGCGTGAATGAGTGTCCGGCATCCGCGATCGCACTGGAGAACGAAAAGGCAAAGGTGGACAAGGACATGTGCGTTGACTGTGAAACCTGTGTGGATGTCTGCCCGTCTGAAGCTATCCATATGGAATGAGTATTTTTTTGTTCTCTCTTTTTTGAGCTTAGCGACGTAGAGTATAGGTTGAATTGAACAATTAATATTCACACTTGATTACATGAAATTGCAACACCCAGATGCTATTGCATGGTATCTCGAAGACGCATAATACGAGGATACAAAGCGTTGCAAATATTTTAGAGGGCTCCCGCCTTGGGGCCCGCCGGGGCAAGGAAGTTCTCATTGTATCTGTTGTCGATCCGCCGTGAGGGCGTCCCTTTAGGAGCGGCGGCATGCATCACAATTTCAAAAGATGGACCCCATTGCTCATCGTCATTTACATCATCGACAAAACAAAGTCCCATAATAGAATCATTTCGGGTTGCGGTCTTATTTTCTCGTAACTGATGCAATCAATCCGGTACATACAAACCCGAACCAATGTCTGGATACTCTTGGTAAACCGGTTTTTATCAGACATTCCAGATAAAAAATTAAAAAACAATGTTTTTATTATCACAGGTGAAATGGAATTTTACACCCGGGAATAAAGAAAACGGGAAACACGAATTATACAGGACCTGTCACTTATGATCAATGTTGGAGTGCTCGGAGCTACGGGTGCGGTTGGTCAGCGATTTGTTGAACTTTTAGTGGATCATCCATGGTTCAACCTATCTACACTCGCCGCTTCTGAACGCAGTGCGGGAAAGCCGTATGGAAACGTGGTAAACTGGCGCCTCGAAACGCCGTTTCCGGAGAAGATCGCAAAGACCAAAGTAACGTCGATCTCGCCCAAAGCAATGAAGGATGTCGATCTGGTTTTCTCTGCACTTCCGGCAGAGATTGCATTCGATGTGGAGACCGAGTTTGCCGATGCAGGAATAGCAGTATGCAGTAATGCAAGTTCCCACCGCATGGAGCCGGATATCCCACTTGTTGTTCCTGAAGTGAATCCTGAACACCTTGGTCTTATTGATGTCCAGCGGGATTCCGGCAGGGACGGTTTTATTGTTACTAACCCGAACTGCTCTACCATCATGCTTGTGACGGCACTTGCACCACTCAAAAAATTTTCGTGGACTGATATCCGTGTCGCAACCATGCAGGCGATCTCCGGTGCTGGATTTGCCGGTGTCGCTGCTATGTCAATATACGATAATGTCATCCCTTATATCGGAAAAGAAGAGGAGAAGATGGAAACCGAGACGCGGAAGATTATGGGCACGCTAAAAGGGAAGAAAATCGTAAATGCCCCATTTGCCGTTAGCGCTAGTTGTCATCGGGTTCCGGTAATTGACGGGCATACCATGGCAGTCTGGGTGGACATAAAAGAACCGGTCGATGAGGTAAAAAAAGCATTTCTTACATACAAACCGCCAATCAAAAACCTGCCGACACAACCTCCCGAATCGGTGCACCTCTTTGCTGATGACGATCGCCCTCAACCCCGTCTTGATCGTATGCGGGGCAAGGGCATGACTGTTTCCGTCGGACGGGTACGTGAAGGTCTCCGGTTCATTGCCATGGGGCATAACACCATCCGCGGCGCTGCTGGTGCAAGTGTACTGAACGCAGAACTGATCACAAAGAAGAAGTATCTCTGAAATACTCGTGAGGGAGATTATGCAGCAGTCTAAAGAGAACACAGTATTCGTCGGTAACAAACCCGTCATGAACTACGTCCTTGCAGTTGTCACACAATTCAATAATGGAGCTGATGAAGTCGCGATCAAAGCACGTGGTAAAGCAATATCCCGTGCCGTGGATACCGCAGAGATCTCGCTGAACCGTTTTCTGGAGGGGGTAACCAAAAAAGAGATCCTCACTTCAACCGAAGTGATCGATACTGATTCCGGCAAAACGAATGTATCAAGTATCGAGATCATCCTCGCAAATAATAAATAAGATCTATTTTTTATAAAAATTTAAAAATTCGGTTTACGTCATTTTCAACTTCTTTGCGTTTGTGGTTCACATCCTAATATGACATATTTTTCAATTTTGATCTGATTTGCTCTCAATTTCTGGAAGATCTACCTAAAATTGATGCGAGATTGAATAAAATCACCACAATCAATTTAAGCGGCATCTTCGAATTTATAGTGCTATGAGAGTCCCTACCATCGTTCTGCTCCTTCTCATACTGGTTAGTATGGCAGCTCCGGCGATGGCAGCGAAGGATGAACGTTATAGTTACATAACGGTAGAGGATGTGAAGATTAAGCTCGATAATGGGACTGCAATCATTAACGTAAATTATTCTGTTGATGAAGGCACACGGTTCATTTTTTTCTTATTAGGAAAACAGGATCTCAAGAACAAGCTCATTACAATCCTCAATTATGACGACGCGCAGATGAGGCATATAAATCTCTCAAACGCGGAGTTTGTCGTTCCCCAGGCAGCTTTCTCCTATGGGCGTGGGATCTACTGGTACCCATCTCATAATTTCAATGTGTTTATCCCAAAACTCTCTGTGCAGACGCCACAGGTAACCCGGAATTTTACAGATATCAACCAGTTCCCGGACGGGATTGGTTATTTCAGTGTTGAATCATCAATGCCATCATAGTGTGATGCTGCTTTATAGACATTTCCAGCGGTGCAGATGTTTAAGTTTTTTCGCTCTTCGACAGAGTGTGTGGGGTTGAATTGAACGATTAATTCTCAGATTTGATTGCATGAAATTATTACACCCAGATGTTATTGGCATAGTATTTTTACGACGCATGATATGAGAATACATGGCGTTAAAATATTTTTTAAGGGCTCCCCGTCTCAGGGCACCTCCAAGGCATGGCGGAGCGAGAGGGTCTCTATTCTGTTTTATCCTTCGCGGAAATTCCGCAAAAAAGGTTGAAGCACAGATCAAAACACTGCTTCATGCCAAATGATATTTTGCCAATTGTGAAAAACGGGGATCAGATGACTTCTATGATACCCTGTTTCTGTTTTTCTGCCATCTTCTTATTCAGCGCATATTGAACGATGACCCCCGCTACTGCTGATATGAGACCGAAAACTGTCGAATACAGGATATACATGCCTGCTGCGCCCGTTGGCAGGGGAAATTCCGGAACTCCGCTGATTGAGAGGATATACACGCTCGCCCCATACAGGATGAGCCCGACTGCCGTAACAAAAAATGGGAACACGATCACTTTCCCGAGTCCCTCGCGCTCGTTCAGATATACATCGATAATTATACCGACCGAAGTCACAAGTCCTGCAATGATGAGCCAGACAATGGCACCATAGATAAACGTCATCAGGTACAGGAGAAGTCCCAGACTGCCATCTGTGGTGTAATACTTGAGCACTGTCAGAAAACCCATCGTGAACCCGATGAGAACAAGGAGGATCGTAATGGTATAGGTGATAAACGAGAACCTCCCCCGGGAAAGTGAGATCCGCAATGCATCGATAATGCTGTGAAAGATTTCATCGAGACCGAACCCTTTGAACAACATGTACATGCCAATCACACCGATAACAATAATTGTTGCTGTCCCCGGGTACCCAAGGAGAAACGCACTGGCATACAACAGCATCGCAAGCCCGAGCGGCACAAACACCATGCGGGAGATCTTCGGATCGTCAAAGAACTTCTTGAGGATATAGTAGGTCCCCTCAAGATTGGGCATCTGATTGACGATCACGCGCCGGATGCTCGATACCGGAAGCCGGGACTGGATGATAGGGATGACATACTCATCTTCAGCACCGTCCGAGACGAGGATGCAGCTCGTGGGTGTGGTCTCTTTTATTACCTGTTCGAGACTTGCTGCAATCCGGCGGTCACCTTCGATCATGTGCAGGTGATTGCCCGCGACTACAGCAACCACAGCCTCTTCCCCTTTTGCGATCAGTTCATCATAGATTTTGACAGCCTGAAATATCGCATTGAGATCAGAGTCTTCAGGATCTGCAAGGGCTAACGTATTTGCAGCACTCAGGCATGCTTCACGTCCGATGCACGGGCTTTCGATCTTTGCCTTCCACCCGATATCATCATCCCGGTCTACACTCAAAACGAGCGTCCGACTCACTGTCATTCGTATAGATAAAATCGCAGTAAATCTATTAAATTATTGCCTACGAAAAAAACCGAGATAAACCGTGCAGGTTCAGGCAAGCCTGAATGAAAGTCGGCTTGACAACTTTCGTACTAACCGCCAATGAGCCGGTGACGTCACAAGCATACGTGATGAAAATGCCGCGAGGCATTTTCATATAAACCTCCGATGAGCTGGCAACCGTTCAAAAATAAGGGCATGAAAACGGCGTGAGCCGTTTTCATATTAAAAAAGAGATTGAACTTCTGGAATCAGATAAGTTTTGAACGCTGGAGGAGCAGGATATCATCTGTCGTCAGTTTTTCACCTGCACGGAAATTCTTGAAGAGATGTTCTGCTTCCTGACGTACTGCCTTTTGCTCTTTTGTGACCTTGACCTTTTTGGTCTTCTTACGCAGACCAGAGATCACCTTATCGTAGTCGCGCAGTTCTTTCTGGCAGGTGATAAAGGATTTGTGCTCAGCATCTGCCGATTCCTGCGCCTCGACAAAACTCTTGTGCGCAGCGTCAGCAGCTTCACGCGATTTGTCAGCTTTCCTATAGGATTCGACCATCAGGTCATGATGTTTCTGGGCGAGTTCGGCAACTTCGGTCACCTTGGCATGGAGATCTGATGCCAGTTTCCGAAAATCACGGGCTGATGTGATCTTCGTCCTCATCTCCTTGTTCTGCTCGAGCTCAGCTTCCTGCTCTTTTACCTGCCCCTTCATCTGCTTGATCTTCTCGATGAGCTCGCGTTCCTTGTCAGTTGTGAAGACTTCGGTCTGCTGGCGGTACTCCATGTATTCAATCTGCTTCTGGAGTTCCTTGATCCCCCGGTTCTTCAGCGTGCCGTGCTCTTTTTTGAAGGCTTCAATATCCTCAAAAAGAACATTCGCCTGATCGTTCATCTCGTTGCGCTGCGCTTTTAAGTCAAGGACTTCCTGATTGGACTTATCCCGTAGATCCTTGTTCTTCTGTGCCTCTTCGACAAATTCGCGAGTCTGGTTGTTTAACGTATTGCGCTCGCGGGCTGACTTGCTTGCGGTTGCATTGAGCTCGTTTCTACTGTTTTTGTGCTGTTCAGATTCGGCAAGAATCTTCTTTCTTTTTTCCATCAGGTCATTCAACATGCGTTACCACTCCTTATCTGATTCCCTTGAGGGAATTGCGGGCACAATGCAAGAGATGGAAATACTCCAAAAGAGTGTTTTACTAACTCATTTGACTCTCTCACATGACAACTCTGCATGCAGGATGCAGAGTGAAAAACATCAGAAAAGAATTGTCGGTTAAAATTCGGGTAAGACTTCGCAGTGAAGTCTTTGTTCGACGGACGGTTCATGATGTTCAACTCCCGGTACATGGTGTGATCACGGCAAATGATCCCACCCACATTCTCCCTGCAAAGGTTAGATCGAATGTACTATATTTTAAAGGAGGAGCGCATTATTAAGCATTTCGCCGGTATTCCGGGGAGATCCAGAAGGTTTTTCAAGGCGAATTCCAGAAAAATCTACAGGATTCCTCGTCTACCCCATAAAGCAGCATGAAAAAGGCGCAAGATGGTTTCGTATTAAAAGTTATTTTACTTGCAAAAAGGAGGTTGGTAGTTGGATTAACCAACAATTCCCTTATCAATGGGAAGAATGCTTTTTGGAACGTTTCATTTCTGGTGTGTGTTAAAGTTTTTAATTTACCCAGTCAAGGGTTCCGCCACTGGGCTGATCCCTCGTTGTGCGCCGGCTCTGGGGCATCTCAACCGGTTTCGGGTTGGCACGCTTGTTCTCGATGTCTGAAATCATTGTCTTGTATGACTGGCGGGTGCCGAGGATCTGCGCGCTCTTGACACCGGTCATAATAGCGAGTACACGGATTTTTCCTTCCATGTCACTTCTCACACGGGCGCCCCAGATCACATCTGCATGCGGATCGAGTTCATACGTGAGTGAAGTTGCAACTTCTTCCGCATCTTGTAGAGTGAGATCTGTCCCACCGGTGATGTGGATGAGGCTGCCGGTTGCGCCGCGGTAATCGATATCCAGCATTGGGTTGGACAAGCACTCGCGGACTACGCTCTCTGCCTTGTTCTGCTGTTTCGACTCACCAACAAGCATTACGGCAACGCCACCCTTTGACATGATTGCCCGAACATCTGCATAGTCAATGTTGATGAGCGACGGTTCGGTGATCGTCTCGGAGATACCCTTGACTGTTTCACCGATCAGCTGGTCCATAACAGAGAATGCCTGCCCTAAGGGAAGGTTTGGGACGAAGTTCTTCAACCGGTTGTTATCAAGAACAATGACCGAGTCAGCTGCTGCTGCAAGTGCCTCAAGACCCTCTTCGGCACGGATGAGCCGGGCTTTTTCAACCTGGAACGGATAACTGACCATACCGACAACGATCGCACCCTGCTCCTTCGCAATTTGTGCAACAACAGGTGCGGAACCGGTACCAGTACCTCCTCCCATACCTGCTGTGATAAAACAGAGATCCGCGGATTCAAGAATTGCCTCAAGTGTCGGGCGAGCCATTTCAGCGGCACGCTTACCGACATCCGGATACCCGCCTGCCCCAAGACCCTTGGTCAGGGATTTTCCGATGAGAATACGTTTATCCGCCTGGATCATGTCCAGGTGCTGTTTGTCCGTGTTGATCGCGATCGTTTCAGCACCGGAGACACCCATGTGATGAATACGATTCACTGTGTTGTTCCCTGCTCCACCACAACCGACAATGACGATTCTCGGTTGACCGACAAAGTCATCGTCAGCTGCATTTGTGCCGGGCTTGTTGATCTCTTTCTCAAGCTCAGCGTTTTTTAACGCGTCGTTAATTATGCTCTGCATTTCTACCCTCTCATACCTTGAATGAAACCTGGTCGTTGTCTTTTATGACACGGCTTGCTCGTTTTTCAACAAGCTCACGAACCGCCGCCCGTACTGCTTCGGAGGTATTGGGATATTCTCCCGCATCCACCATCTGCTGGAGCAGACTAATCTGCTGTTCAGGCAACCGGAGCGTGATCCTTTGCATCATCGTTTCTCACATTTCTGACATATGTCAGTCTTTTGTCATTCATATGTCTGACATGGAGAACTCTCATGTCTGACTAACCAGATAAACCAAAATGAAACACCAATGTATATAAACTTTCTTCTTTGATTCCAATCATCCGTAGAAAACGAATTTATCAGTTCAGAGCACAGTAATTGACAAAATACGGGATATTTTATGGCTGTTGATTTTCCAAAATGTGTGGTACATGGGGGTACCGGGAAGCAGCAGCAGGAAAAATTAAAGAAAATGGTGCTGGATTTCAGCGCGAGCGTAAATCCATTCCCTCCACAATTTGACTGGGAATGCAAGCCGGAATGCCTGACGAATTATCCTGATAACAATTATCAACAGTTAAAAGATCAAATCGCACGGGCGTTTCACCGCGATGCCGATGAATGTTGTGTTGGCAATGGATCTATCGAGCTGATCCGGGTGTTCTGCTCTGTGGCGTTATCCGAGGGGAAACGTTACTCGATCGAGACACCCACGTTCGGTGAATATGAACTGTCAGCACAACTTGCGGGAGCCACCCGTACACAGTCACCACACGATGCCGCTGTCTCTTTTATCTGCAATCCGAATAATCCTACCGGACACCTGCGCACTAAAAATGAGATGCTGACACTCTTGACTGCGACTGCACGTTCCGGGGTCCTGTTTGTTGATGAAGCGTTTATCGAACTGTCAGCACCACGGGAGAGTCTTATTGATGTCCGGGACGATCGCCTTTTTCTCCTACGGTCCCTGACAAAAAGTTTTGCAGTTCCCGGACTCAGGTTCGGGTATGGGTTTGGCGATCCGACGCTCATCGAGAAGATCGAAGTTGCGCGTCCTCCCTGGAGTGTGAACGCGTATGCGGAGGCATTTGCCATGCAGGCTTTCTCGCACATGGATGCACTTGCCAAGTCCCGTGAGATGATCATTGATGAACGTAACTGGCTCTCCGGGCATTTGTCTGCGATTGGTCTTCGCTGCCATCCATCATCGGTCAATTACCTGCTTGTTGAAACCGGACGTGCCGCTGCACCGCTTGCTCTCAAACTCGAAAAACTCGGCATTCTTGTCCGCGACTGCACATCATTCGAATTGCCCACTTGCATACGGATAGCCGTACGGACACGGGATGAAAATACAATACTTATCGAGGCGCTTACCTCATGCGTGCAGTGATCATGGCAGGGGGAGCGGGCAGCCGCCTCAACCTTGGCGAGAAACCGCTGGTCTTGTGCTACGGGCGCCCGATGATCTCGTATGTTGTTGACGCATTTTACAAAGCCGGGCACGAACCTGTCGTTGCGGTCACATCTCTTACGCCCATGACACAGAACTGGTGTCAAGCGCAGGGCATCGAATTTTGCCGGGCGAAAGGAAACGGGTACATTCCCGATATGGTGGAAGTCGTAACAACACTTGAGGAGACATCTCCCCTCTTTGTCTGTGTCTCTGATATCCCCTGCATCACACCGGCGCATCTCAAAACAATCGAGACCGCATACAAGGCGTCCGGAAAATCTGCCTGTTCGACATGGGTCCCCGCATCACTCATGACAAGCGGTTCCGGGACAGCATGCTACAGCCAGGAAGTCAATGGCATTATGGCATGCCCTGTTGGTATGAATATCCTATCCGGGGATAAAATCAAAGAACCACAGGATGAATTACAACTATTACTCTCTGATCCCCGACTCGCGGTGAATGTCAACACCCGTGCTGATCTGGTAAGAGCTGGCAGGTTTCTCACGGGATATTCATGAACCACTCCTAATTGTATGCCAAATCAGAACTTTCGTGGCTGAAAAAGTCAAAGATCCCTGCAAAGTATGGTGGCATATATTCTGATAAATACAAACATCCAGTGTCTTTTCTATCATCTGTAAAACAACACAATACCTCACAATTTGTGACATTCTAACAAAAACAGGCTCATTCCTGCCATTTTTCAATAATAATGCATATTAAGGGGCATTACCAAATATCATCCTGTATGGTGGAGTCTCAGGAGATTGAGCTAGAAGGGCATATTATCGATTCCGGTATCATGACCCAGCTCTTTGACAAGGTAATGGACATGGGGGGAAATTTTGAGATCCTCGCCTTTGATGTCGGTAAAAAGAAGACCGACCATAGTCATGCCCGGCTCCGTATTGTCGCATCGAGTCATGAGAAACTGCTTTCAATCCTCTCCGAGCTCCACCGGCTTGGTGCACACCCGCTGGAAGTGAACGATGTCAACCTGGTCCCGGCTGAAGGCAACCGGATCGTGCCTAAAGGGTTCTATACCACCACCAATCACCCTACTCAGGTTAAGTTTGCCGGCGAATGGATTCCGGTTGAAGCAATCGAGATGGATTTTTTAATTGTCATTGACTGTGAAAAGAAACAGGCACGAGGAATCGCACTCGGGAAGATCAAAAAAGGAGATCTGGTTGTAGTGGGTGAGCAGGGAGTCCGCGTGAGTTATCCGGAACGCCCCCGCGTCAGTACCTCCTTTGAGTTCATGCACGGGACTGTCTCGTCTGAACGCCCGAGCGAGACCCTGATTGCCCAGATAGCTAAAGAGATCCTTGAAGTCCGAAAAAAGAACGGCAAGATTGCGCTCGTCGGGGGTCCTGCCATCATCCACACAGGAGCGGATAAGACTCTCGCGGAGATGATACGGAAAGGATACATCAACGTCCTCTTTGCGGGTAACGCACTTGCCACGCATGATGTTGAGTACAACCTCTATGGCACCTCGCTTGGTATGGACATCTCCACGGGAAAGCCGGTGATGGGCGGACATCGGCACCATCTCTACGCGATCAGCGAGATCATGCGGGCGGGATCGATAAAAAACGCTGTCGACAAAGGGATCCTGTCAAGCGGGATTATGTACGAGTGTATCAAGCACAATGTCCCGTTTGTCCTCGGGGGCTCAATCCGCGATGACGGACCGCTCCCGGATGTGATCACCGATGTGATGGAGGCACAGGATGCGATGCGACGGCACATTGACGGATGTCAGATGGTCCTTATGATCGCTACGCTCCTGCATTCCATCGCGGTGGGCAACTGTCTCCCCTCAAAGGTAAAGACCATCTGCGTGGATATCAACCCTGCATCGCTGACGAAACTCATGGACAGGGGCACGATGCAGGCGATTGGCGTTGTCTCGGATGCAGGTACATTCCTCCCGCTCCTTGCAAAACAACTTGATATCCAGAGCAGTGCAAAAAAATAAATGGCTTGCACGTTGTGACGGGAAGACGGTCAGGATACCCTTACGCGCAACGCACATGTAACAGGGGAGGAGATTGTAGATTGCATGATTGGTCTCGTCCCCGCTGATCATCCGGTATGCCAGCATCTGTTTATTGCAACTGATTAATGGACACAATCAATATTTTGATCAACAAACTGCCGTCTCACCGTGTCAATGGCATGGCGTACGACTTTTCATAATTGAGGACATACTCCCATTCCTGCTTGCAGGCACAGTCAATGTCCATAAGTGCGCCGATGAGATCCTTATCGCCGTTTAAAGTGTAATCCCTGATGCCTTTTACGATCTCATAATCACATTTCCCACAATTGTGGGGTCCGCGATGCTGCCCCCCACCCAATGGATCGCATGCGACATACACCGGGGCATCTTGTAAGATCGAGAGCACACTCCAGAGATAGGGAGGGCGGTAGGCATGCTCGCGCCAGTAACGCTCGAGCTCAGTCCGTCGCTGTACAGTGCAGGGGTTCATGGAGATGATATCAGCATGGCGGGAGGCTTCAACGATCGATGTCCTCATGTCCGCCACCGCTTCACCCTCAGTGAGAAAGAGGGGTTTAAAGAGGAGATATGCTTTGACACCGGCACCTGCCAAGTGTGCGACTGATGCAGCGCGGGTGAAGTCCGGGAAGGTGAATCCTTTGTCGATACACTTCTCCCGGATGGTATCGTTGGTCGTCTCCAGCCCAATGGCACAGTACACCGGAGTCTGATGACTGCCATCGTCAGCAGCTTCAATGAACTGGCTGAGTGATTCGCTCTGGACATATTCAGGGCGGGTCTCAGCTACAATTATTTTGCCACGGAACGCGGTAGCAACTGCTGACTGAAAAACCGGCGGCACTTCGGCAGGATCAAAAAAACTCCCGGAAGTAAAAATCTTCACCATCGGAAACTCATCGAGAGAATAGTTCTCAATAATCCACCCGAGCTGGCGATGAAGAAGGCTTGTAAGCGCTTCGGTTGATTGCTTCTCGTACCGCTCGTTCCGGTAACTGCACATCCGGCACCGTGACCATGAACACCCGGCAGTCTTAAAGATAATGGTGAGACAATCAAGAAGATCATTCCCATACCGCTCTTTTCCCCGCCAGGACGCAAGCGGTTTTAAAACGCCTTCAGAAATCATTAACATCGATTATATTGATCTTGTATATTGATGAAGAAGATCGTCCTTGTAATAATGGGGCTTATCTTTTTTTTCGGCAGTGTATCAGCGTACCAGGTTAATATCGAATCACCCGATACGCTTTCGGTGGGAAAACCACTCATTGTCACCGGGACGACCACGTTTGGGATCGGAACCCCCATCGATGTGGTACTCTCGTATCAACAGACTACAAGCACTGAAGTCCGCCGGAAAATCGTCTATGTGCAGTCTGATAAGACATTCAAAGTTGTATTTGACACTACGGACTTAAAGAAAGGTACATACAAAGTAGAAGTTCCGGTCAACGGGCAGGGGGACTCTGTCACTACACGACTCGTGAATCTGGTTGATCGGTCTGATGAGATATACATCTCATCTCCTACACAGCAGTATTACAACGGAAAATTATATGTGACCGGTACTCTCTCCTCCGATGTGAATTCCGGCTTTCAGATTGAGGTGTCCGATTCAAATTATGCCTCTGTTTTTGGTCCGACATACGTGAACACCAATTACCTCGGAGTGTTCAGTGCCGATATCCCCCTCTCTGGTCCCGGAGATTATGAGGTGACCTTTACCGATGCAAAGGGATATATCGGCTCGCGGGTCTTCACAGTTTTAGGGCAGGAGACCGCTTCCGCTGTCACGACTATACCAACGACAATGACTGTGCTCTCGGCACACGGGAGATCATCGCGGGACAACCCGGTCTATTTTGTTGTCAAACCTACCTATGGTACCGTCACACTCTATACATCATCATCCATTGACTGGGTGATCGAATATATTGATGAACGGGGCGTCCTGCATATGATTAACAACGAAGGTGAAATAAATCCTGAAAAGATCGATATCGCCGCAAAAGGCAAACCGATCTATGTCAAAATATACCCTTACAAGTACTCGGTTACGACTGAAGCGTTTCTCTATGCAGAGAATGCAAACTCTGTATCATTAAGCCCTACGATCCCTGTACCATTCGGGACTCCTGCCGGGAGTGTGCCAACCGAAACTCCACAATCGGCACTTTCACCTTTTGCTGGATTGCTCGCCACGGGTGTTGTTTCCGTCTGTGGTATCTACGGCAGACGTGATCTCTTCACCAATTCCTAACGGGTCTATCCACAACGATCCGGTTCCGGGTATTCGGAAAAACGGCAAAGGTGCCGGGAACAAACAACATACAACGCCATATGCGCTCCTGTGTTTATTAGAAGAAGCATTTTTTAAATCTCCCACCCAACAGATAGACACATGCCGGGGTAGTCTAGTCCGGTAAGGCGGTGGCCTTGAAAGCCACTGGTGCCCCGCACCTCAAGAGTTCAAATCTCTTCCCCGGCGTCTGATGGGAAAAATCCCTGATCTTCGTTCTTTTACAGGATCGAACTGCGTTTTCCAATGAAAAACGATTCGCATTTTTCATGTTTTTCCAGTGCAAACGCGTAAGTATTTATGGGCATTTTTTTTAAATCGATTTTTTTCCCGCAAAAAATGTTAAGCTGTCACCACAGATTATGGAGTTTGCCTGATGCTGATCTGGTCAGGGGTTGTTATATCATCGTTTTTATGTACCTCAAGAACGCATAATGTGAAAGGAGACGTACGAGGATCTTTTTATGTGTGTTGCAGTTCCCGCTGAAGTTTTGGAGATAAAAGAGGGGAACATCGGTCTCGTGGACTATGGAGATCTCAAGCAGGAAGTCCGCCTTGATCTGGTCGATGTGAAGATCGGAGAGTTTGTGCTCGTCCACGTGGGCTTTGCAATCCAGAAACTCTCCCGCGAGGAGGGCTTGGAAACTCGCGAGCTCTTCAAACAGGTCTATGCTGCCATGGAGGAATGATGCACGAGTACAGCATCGCGTATGACCTGTACGCGACTGCAAAAAAAGCCGCTCTTGAGAACCATGCAGATCGTGTCAAAAAAATCCGGGTAGATGTCGGAAAGATGGCGATGGTGAACCCGGATCAAGTCATCTTCCTCTTTGATACAATCAAAGAAGATGATCCTCTTTTCACAAAAGCCGTGCTTGAATGCACGGAAGTAGCCCCGGAGACTGCCTGCTCCTGTGGATACTCCGGTAGCGAGATCTTTGTCTGTCCGCGTTGCGGGGCGCTGCCGCAACTGGTCCGTGGGCGTGAGATCGTAGTCTCGAATATCGAGATCGAGGTTGATGACGCATGAAGGTCAACATGATGCACGGCGCCGGGGGCGAAGTGATGGGGGAACTTCTCCAGACGCTCACGAAATTTACGCACAACAATGCCGGTGGGATTGGACTTGAAGCGCTTGATGATGGTGCCGTAATCCCGCTTTTTGGGCAGAACCTTGTCTTCACCACCGATTCGCATGTCGTCCGTCCCATCTTTTTACCGGGCGGGGTTATTGGCTGGATCGCTGTCTGCGGGACGATCAATGATCTCGCGATGATGGGTGCGAGACCGATCGCGCTCTCGTGCGGCATGATTATCGAAGAAGGTTTTGAGATTGACGATCTCGCGCGGATTGTTGCATCCATGGATGACGCACTGGGAGAAGCCGGTGCCAACCTTGTTACCGGTGATACGAAGGTGATGGAGAGGGGGGCACTTGACGGTATCGCCATCAATACTGCCGGTATTGGTATTGCAGAGACTGTGGTGCGCGACAACGGGCTCGTACCCGGTGATGTGATCATTGTTTCAGGTACGCTGGGTGATCACGGACTGGCAATCATGGCGCACCGCGAGGGGTTCGATCTTGGAGAGCAGATCATTTCTGATGTCGCTCCCCTGTCTGGGATGATGGAAGGTGTGCTTGCCGCCGGCACTATCCATGCGATGAAGGACCCCACCCGCGGCGGGTTTGCGAGCGCGATAAACGAGATGGCAAAAAAGAGCGGCGTTCAGGTGCGTATTGCGGAAGAGAAGATCCCGGTTCGAAAGAACGTGAAGAGTGCCGCTGCCATGCTCGGTATCGATCCGCTCGAAGTGGCGAATGAAGGGAAGGTAGTAATGGGCGTCCCGGCTTCAGATGTGGATGCGATCCTCTCTGCCCTCCACTCGCACAAGTACGGGAAGGATGCCGCCATTGTTGGTACCGTGACTGCCGGCGCCCACGTGATCATGGAGACGGCGATTGGCGGGGAGCGGTTTATCGAACCGCCGATGGGAGATCCGGTTCCACGGGTTTGCTGATTTTTTCCTTTTTTTTGTTTTTTAATAAAAAATCTGCGATTCCAAAAACTTTTACAAAAAACAGAATTGGGGCATTGGTGTTGCCGTTCGAGATCAGTTGCATATGTGTTGCGCCAGGTTCCGGATAAATGGCTATGCGGGGCGGGTAGTGTGGAGTTGTTGGAGTCGCCGCTTAAATGAGATTGAGCACCACAAGAAAAATTCCCGGAACAGAATTGTTGCCGGTAAAAAAATCTACGGGAAATTTTCCGGCTCAAAGAAAATCCGGAAAAATATTTTTTTGGCGTGAGAGAAATTTTCGAAAAAATATTTCCGGAAAATTCCGGAGACGCACGCACTCCCAAACAAATTTCCTCCTGACTACCCCAAAACCCAGTACATACCCTGTCAAAACCCCAATTCTCCGACGTGATCGCATTGGCAGGCAACCAAGGGCATTTGCAGCCCGTTTCTCCCGAAAAACCTGCTATAATAAATGCCAAAAAAAGATGCCGGCAAAAGCCCGCTATATTGCACGGTTTTATTCGATTTAAAATGGATATTTTAGCAAAAGAACAATTTTAACGAATAATATTGTCGGGTGTTGGCACTATTTCCACTGGAAACCAACCGGTTTTTTTCCGGTTGGGACCTCTCCGAGGTGAAGAAAAAGTCTCTCACCGGGGGAGTGGGTGGGGATAACTATCAGGGCCCCAAGTCTTCCTCAGGACCGACTTTGTGTGAATGAGGGGGGCGGGGGAGAGTTGCGAGTCCCGACTTTGCCCCGGGACCGGAAGAGGGGCGATGCCAGAACGGCAGCGAACAGATCCCATTTTTTTGGCTCCTGCTCTCATTCCGTTGGGCTGATTAGATTTTTTATGGCAGGGGGTTATTCGAAATTCTCTCAAAATTATTCTTGACAATATGATGTCCCATTAGGGCAAGGAAGTATCTCCACTACATCTTTAAGCCTCCAGAAAAATCACCGGTCTATATCCCATGTTACTTTTTGTTGATACTGAAACAACAGGACTACCGGGAAAAAAATGTTCAGTCATTAATCCACGCGCTCACTGGC
>JAPKXU010000206.1 GCA_026394655.1 Methanoregula sp.
TGCCGGATAATATTCCACCCTTATGGATCGATTTTGTTATTAAATCCCCTTCATGAGGTTCCTTTTCTGGATAACCTTCGTACACCAGATGAATAGAAGAATCACGATTACCAGCACCAGCGCATCAAGCCACCACGGGTAGACCGCATCTCCGTTCAGCGCTGCATGGAACAGGTCGACAAGGTACGTGAGCGGGGAGAGCGAGGTGAGGGTCCATTCCCAGCCGCCCAACTGGCTGAGCGGGATGAAAATCCCCGAGATAAAGATGAGCGGGAGGCGGATAAGGCTCGACAGCATCATGATGTTCGACGGGTTGTCCGTTGTCGGCGAGGCAAGCAGGGTGCCAAGCGCCGCAAACGTGATCGACCCGAGCACGAACGAGAAGGCGAGGAGCCCGGCGTTTGCGAGGGGGAGATGGAGCAGTACCGCACAGATCGTAAAAACGATCGTTGTTATTGCCACACCGAAGATCGCACCGGCTAATAGGTCACCGACAATGATGCTCTCCAGAATAACCGGGAGGGACAAGAGCCGCTCGTAGGTCTTCTCCCGCTTCTCCCACGGGGTGATCAGCGGTCCGACCGAGGACGCGGTAAAAAAGAGCATCATGCCAAGGAAACCCGGGAAGAAGAGCACGAGGTTAAGGTTCCGCCCGATAAAAAACGTGAGGAACATGATGAGGGGAAAGAGCAATCCGAAGACAACTACGGGTCCCTTGAAATAATAGATCCGCATGTTCTTCTCGGTGATGACGACGATGCTCCGGGCAAAGGTCTTCCAGTCCATCGTTAAACCCCCGCGGTGAGCTGGACGAACGCCTCTTCGAGGGTCGGGTTCGAGGTCGCGATGGACACGATCGTCAGGTGCTCCCGCTCCGCTATGGATGCGAGGTGCTTTACCGCACGATCCGGGTCATCTGTGTAGACCCGCCACTTGTCCCCCCATGGCTCCGCACGGGTAATGCCGGGCACAGCGAACAGGTCTTTTCCCACCGGCTGGTCAAACGAGACCTCAACATATCGCGAGGTATCAAAGGTCTTCTTGAGTCTCTCCGGGCTGCCGGTCGCCACGATCTTCCCCTTGTTGATAATGCTGATAGTGTTGCAGAGCGCGTTTGCCTCCTCGATATTGTGCGTAGTGAGAAGGATCGTGCTGCCCTCCTGGTTCATGTGCCGGACCGTGTCGATCACGAGCCGTCGGCTGTACACATCCAGTCCAGTGGTCGGTTCATCAAGGAGCAGCACGGGCGGCGAGTGGACGATGGCGCACGCGATGCTGATCCGCTGGCGCATGCCTTTCGAGAATGTGCGGACAAGATCGTTTCGTCGTTCCGAAAGCCCGAGCCGGTCGAGGATCTCATTTGACCGCCTTTCGCGGCTCGCCCGGTCCATGCCGTAGAATTTTGCGGTGATGAGGATATTCTGCTCCGCGGTGAGATCGCTGTACACCGTACCGTTCTCGGGAATGACGCCCATCTTCAGCTTCGCGGTGAGCGGGTCTTTGTTGACATCCGTTCCGAGGATCCGCACCGATCCGGCATCCGGTATCAGCACGCCGGTCAGCATCCGGATCGTGGTGGTCTTTCCCGCGCCGTTCGGACCGAGGAACCCGAAGATGCCGCCTTCCGGAATCGTGATACTGACGTCGTCAACTGCGGTGACGGACCCGAATGACTTGGAGAGATGTTCGGCTTCTATGGCGTTCATGATTTGTTTACAGTCTTCAGACCGGCAATTTTCTTATCTATCATGTTAATCCGTTCCCCAAGAATTTTTTTATGGTTTTCCAGTTCCTGTATCTCATCATCAATCGGGAGCATGACCGGGCAGTCGCATTCACAGTCACAATGGGGGTTCATCTGCGGTAACTGTTTTCCTGCTGATACGTGGCACATACACTTTTTCTCCAGATATTTTATTCTTTAAGATTACTATCGATTGGATAGTATTAATAGTGTCAAGTTAATAGTTTTGAAGTGACTATGGAAAACAATAGTAATCACATCTGCCTGTGCCCCCTTGAAGGCATTATCAATATTATTGCAAAAAAATGGGCGATTCTCATCATCAGCATCATCGGACACCATGAGAAGATCCGGTTCAATGATATTATGCAGAGACTTAACGGGATCAGTCCTAAGACCCTTTCTGATGTATTAAAAGATCTCCAGAAAGAAAACCTGATTCACCGGGAAGCATTTTCGGAGATACCGCCACGGGTTGAATATTCACTGACGGATGACGGAAAACAGTTGTGCGAGGCTGTCCGACCCCTGATCCGGTGGGCGGAGAAACGCGATACTGCCGATAAGCACCGGTGCAGGGGCACCTGCCATGACAAGCCCGGTCTATCAAAGAAGGTTATGACACAAAAAAAGTGTTGAATTTTTTTTCTTCTGTACATTTCTTACGAAGGACTTCCCGGAAAAGGGGGAGGTGGTTGGGTACCCCTACGGGCGCAAAATATCTTGCATTTTATCTAGCATTTTTTGATTTGAGAGAATACACTTATCATGTCAATGCCCATTTAGCACACCGTCATGAAAACATTACACGTTTCTCCAATATGGTATGCAGGGGTTATCATTTTCCTTGCGCTGGCGGTCTTTTTTACGGGGTGTACCCAGCCATCCACGCAGAGCACTGCGATCACTACGGCGCCGACTACCGGTCAGGGTTTAAAGGCACCTGTGCAGACAGCCGTTGCACCGATGATCAACGCGAGCCTGCCCTACGGGGTCACTATCTCGTACCCGAATGACTGGGAGCGACAAGACGTAAATACCTCAGGTGTCAGGGACTACGGGAAGAACACGGTAAATGTCGCGAACTTCTATTCCCCGAATGAGATTCCGGGCGACACGTTTTCCTACAATTCCCTGAGTATCGATGTGGACCAGAATGTTCAGGCAGATTTTGACACGTACTTTAACCAGGCAACCCTCGCGATTGGGAAGACCTACGACCCCCAGATGGAAGCCCACAGCTACACGCTGAAGATTGCCGGGTACGATTCTTACGAGCTGGACTTCCAGACCAAAGATGTGAAGGGGAGCTACATATTCACGAACGCTAATGGATCGATATACATCTTTGCGTTCAAGAGCCCGACGAAACCCATCGCAATCAGAGCGCTTTCTGACGAGATCGTGGACATGTACAAATCAATCCAGCTGAACCCGCCGGTAACCATCGTTCCGAAGCAAAGGTAATTGTGTATTCTCCGGCAGCACTCTTTTTTTGGCTTTTATTGAAAATGTAAGAAAACCCGCCCCCTCAATCTCTATTACCTTCGCCGCCGTTGACTCTGTCGATCTCCCATACTTACATTCTCCTTCGGAGACTCATGTTTTCCTGGCATGAAGATGGGAGTCCGGAAGGGTATCAGATTGCATAAACAGGCGAATTCCGGTACACGGGCAGAGAGATCTGCCTGTATTGCACTCAGATTGTGCAAATGCTGAGTGAAACGGGCTCCAAAATGATCGCTAACAGACCCTTTTGGACGGGCGATCGATTGCCGAAATGGGCTGGGCTCTACGGGAAACGTTAAGGTATGTATCTTAGATTCATGGTCTTTAATCAGGTAATGTCAATATACGTATGGAGCGGTGAAAAACCGCATGACAGATGAGATATCAACACGCTTTAAGAGCGAACTTTCCAGTTTCTATTTGCTGGTTCTCCTGAACCTGGTATTCGGGGCGCTGGCGATGGCATTTGGGATACAGTTCGTCATCGCCTCAGTGCTCGGGTTAACAGGAGGGCAGACGACTCCGGAGTTCCGGATGATTACCGGCGTATTTTCTATGGTATGCTTCGGGCTCGGGATCAGTTGGGTTCTTTCCAGTGCAAAAATCCTAAAAGGTATTACGGGTATCCGCAGGGAGTTCCGGCACAGGACAGCGACAGCGACCGATGAGACCGTGACACGTGGGATTGTCAGGATGGTCGCCCATTACCGGGAGAACCAGAAAACTATCCGGACGATGATCCTTGTCTGTACGCTTGGCGGGTTTTGTTTCCTTGCCTTGGGAATAATGAACAGCATGGAATTTTTTTCCGGCGGCTTTTCATCCGGCAGGTTCGTGCTGAATAGTTATCTTCTCATTCCCTCGGCACTCCTGACCCTCGCGATCGCCTTGGTAAGCCTGCTCAGCTCGTATTATTTTTTACATTTTTCCCGGACATGGGACCTGCGGCAGCAGGAGACTGCGAAGTCTGAGGATATTCTTAAAAAATCCATGGGGATTGACAAGGAATGAACAGCCGGCGCACCCCCTACGAAATTTACTGGGAGATCCTCGTGTACTGTAAATCTCCCCGATCGTTTACCACCATTATCAACCGGTGCGACCTCAACTCAAAAACCGGGCAGGAATATATTGAGTTTCTCAGTTCAAAGGGATATCTTTCTTTAACGAAAGACGGCGGAAAATCCACATATGTTGCGACCGAACGTGCCCATGAATATGTTGTACTTTTTACCGAGATTTACCAAAAACTGTTCGATACCATTCCGGGGTTCAGGTTATAGTGTCTCAAGACGGCTTTGGGATCATAGGTGCACCCGGTGATCGCAAGGGTCGCAAGCTTGAGTAATCCACGATTACGGCAGTTGGAACAGCGAATTCAAAGAAATCCGGCATCAGGGATAGTCTGCCCTCATTGTACCCGAGCCCGTTCAGGGAGAGGGCTTTTACGCCGGTCCCGTGGGTTATGTGGTAATGACGGGTTTTCGGGATGACTTCATCGATGTACTGTCCGATCTCCAGAGTATCAAACACACCAGCTACTATGCCGAGATGCCCGGTTGTTACATTTGAACCGTTTATTGGCGTCATTTTGCGGTATGTTCATGTTTGTTTCTTCTCCGGTAAATATCTATGTACAAATTAAATAAAAATCAGAGAATTTTTACTGCCGATGGTCGGTTGAACATCAAAGCAAAGTGCGCTGACTGCGAATCGAAGTAAATTAAAGGAAAGGTTTGGATTAAATTAACGCATCGAGTCCCCAGCACGTCAGGAAAGCTGCCAATACAAGTCCTTCATTAGACAGCGGGAAAAACTTTACGAACGATAACACGATCGCAATCACTCCAACGATTACTGCCAATATACGTGCCAATTTATTTACTTGTGTCATACTTATTCTCCTCTGTGTTGGCATGCTCCAACAATAACCTCATTGTCCTTCTTCTTCTTATTCTCTTCTGTCGATTATAAAAAATATAATGATAAAGGTCCGCTCAGTTTTGATCTCGACCCGGATAGCGGCAATGATGATGATGTGGGTGACTTTCAGCAATTTCAGCAGGTTTCAGCAATCTTTCAGCAACTGCTGATAGAAAGAATGGCGCACCCGGTGCGCCCGGTTTCACGAATGCTAATCATTCTAAGTATAATTTAATTCTTAGATATAGTCAATTACAGCAAAATGAAAATAATGGAGGATTTCAAAATGCAAGAGCAGATGTGGTGCGTGTGTCCATAATATGCAATCTGCTGAAAGACAAGATCGAACTCCGCCCGGAACCGAATAAATCCGAATCCGGGTGAAATTTATCCCCAGTTATCTTTCAGCAACTGCTGAAAGATTGCTGAAAACAATCGTCCCCATTTCAATCCTTCATCATAAGGAAAAGCAGAATCCAGTGGGGGACCAGATCTCCTGAACCTCTTTTTTGTCCCTCAATCCAGATGTGTTCATCAAAAGCGTGTCACATGCGTCACATCGAGGGCATTTTCCGGGATCTTTTCCCTGTACATTTCTCACGAAGGACTTTCCGGAAATAGGGTCTAAGCTGCCCGGGTTGCCCGGATTTTATTCCGGTAGAAGGCGAACACACGGCGATCACATCCCGGCACACCTTCCGGCTATGAATCCTGACAAGGCGCTGGGCTGGGTGGATGTGAAAAAGGGGGCTGGCCGTCATGAGTATAGAAGGAGCTGGACATTTCCTCTCCCACATCCATCTCAGCAGTTCCCGATCATTTCAGGAACTCTGTTCGTTCAGAGATTCTGTACGGGAACAAAACTGTTGCCGACGTTCACCATAATGGTCCGGGGCAGCTCAATGCCCAGCGCCTCTTTCAAAACCTCTTCGACAGTCTCCACCGGCACAAACGTTAGTTCACTCCGGACATCCTCAGGTACATCCAGCAGGTCCCGCTCGTTCTCTTTTGGCAGGATCACTTTTATAATTCCTGCACGGTGTGCGGCAAGGACCTTCTCCTTGATCCCGCCCACTGGTAGAACCGCCCCGCTCAGCGTGATCTCGCCGGTCATCGCAAGGTTCGGATCAACGCTCTTTCCGGTGATTAAAGATGCGAGAGCCGAGAAGAGCGTCACACCAGCTGATGGTCCGTCCTTGGGGGTTGCCCCGGACGGAATGTGGACGTGGATGTCGCGGGTCATAAAATCAAAGCCGCCCTCCGTGTGTGCGAGCCGTGACCGTATGAGGCTTAACGATATCATCGCCGACTCCTTCATCACGTCCCCGAGCTGGCCGGTGAGCGTGAGCTTCCCTTTCCCGGGCATAAACGTACCTTCAATGAAGAGGATCTCCCCGCCGACCGGAGTCCATGCAAGTCCGGTGACAACACCGGGAACCGGTTCTTTCCGGGCAACTTCCTGTCGGATCATCTCCTTTCCTAAAATGCTGTCAAGCTTATCTGTTGTAACGACGAACGGCAGCTCAACCGTTCCGGAGACAATCTTCTCGGATACATGCCGTGCCGCTTTCGCGAGCTGTTTTTTGAGCCAGCGGACGCCTGCTTCGTGGGTGTATTTCTCTATGATAACTTTCAGTGTCTCATCTTCGATCCGTAATTTGTCAGTGTCAAGACCGTGCTCTTTGAGGGTCTCAGGGATCAGGTGATCTTTTGCTATGGCAAATTTCTCGTTCTTCGTATAGCCTGAGATCTCGATCAGTTCCATCCGGTCGAGCAGCGGGGGTGGGATCGTTGCGAGGGAGTTCGCGGTGGCGATGAACAACACATCTGAGAGGTCGTAGGGGACTTCAAGGTAATGGTCCGAGAAGGTATTGTTCTGTTCGGGATCGAGAACTTCTAAGAGCGCGCTCGCCGGGTCTCCCGCGTATGACAGGGACAGTTTGTCAATCTCGTCGAGAATAAAAACAGGGTTCTTCGTGCCGGCTTTCTGTATGCCCTGGATGATCCTTCCGGGCAGGGCACCGACATACGTCCTCCGGTGACCCCGGATCTCGGCTTCGTCCCGGACACCGCCAAGGCTTATCCTGACGTACTTCCGCCCGAGCGCCTCCGCGATGCTCTTGCCTAAACTTGTCTTACCCGTGCCGGGCGGCCCGGCAAAGAGGAGGATCGAACCCTGTTTCTCCTGTTTCAGTTTCATGACCGCGAGGTGCTGGATGATCCGTTCCTTGACCTTATCGAGACCGTTGTGATGGCTCTCGAGCACGCGGCGGGCCTCTTTGATATCGATGTTTTTCTTTTCTTCCGTTACCCACGGGAGGTCGAGCAGGAGGTCGAGATAGTTCCGGATCACGGAGCTTTCATGGTTTTGGCTGCCGCCTATCTCAAGTTTTTTAGCCTCCACCAGTGCTTTTTTCCGGATATCTTCCGGCATCTTCGAAGATTCGATCCGTTCGCGGTAACCGTTATCGCCGGTAGTGCCTTCGCTCTCGCCCAGCTCTTCCTGGATCACCCTGAGCTGCTCCCGCAGCATCGCCTCACGATTTGTCTTGTTCACCCGGTCGGAGACTTTCTTTGCCATCTCGATCCGGATGTTGATGTCCTCGCGTGTCCTGACGAGGAGTTCTAAAAATGTGATGTACCTTTGGCGGACCGAGACAATCTCAAGGAGCGCCTGCTTCTCGGCAAGGTGGACCGGTAAAAAGGGCATGACAAATCCCATGATCTGGTCGATGGAGTCCATTTGGTCGATCGGTCGGGTGAACTGTTCGGAGCCGGAAAAGCGGCTGCTGATCTCATGGATGGTGATTTTAATATCCGCAAGAATCCGGGTTTTCAGGTTTTCCTCAAGATCCTGTACATCCGGGACCTGTTCGTATGCGGCATAGAGCCGCCCCTCCTTTTCGGACAGGGAAACTGCTTTTACTCTCTCTACAACCTGTGCACAGATCAGGTACCCGTCATCGGCGGGCTGGACGTGCGAGATCCGGAACAGGTTGCCGATTTTATACAGCGACTCATGCGTCAGCTCCGAAGGCCGGGTACCGCTTTTGACCGTGAGACCAACTGCATATGCGCCTTTTGCATTTTTCATTGCGTCCAGCAGGAGCTCTCCGGTCTCCTGGTCAACCGGGAATTTTGTCCGGCTGTCCGGGTAGACAACGATCTCAAAAAGCGGTATCACCAGTTTTTCCTGTGTTACATCATTTTTTTCTGGCTGCATTGTTTCCTCATTTGTTTAGTTCGAATTTACCTAACTAATGTTCTGGACAAAAAAAATTACCTGACTTTCTGCAGGATCTCTATGAGAAGATCCATCTCGTGTTCATCCAGTGAATTCAGCATCCGTTCTATCACCCGGCGCAGTGCAGCCTGTTCGGCTGTTGCAATCTTTTTCCCTTTTTCGGTCAGGCGGATATACAGGATCCTCCCATCATCGGGGCAGGGTTCCCGGTACACGCACTCCATCCGGACAAATTTGTTGATCATCTCGGTGATCGTGGGTTTTGAGTTCTTTGTGATCTCAGCAAGACTGCTGAAGGTGACATCTCCCTGTTCATCGATAACTTTCAGGTAGGTGATCTGTTTCACCGTCATATCCGTAAGTCCGCATTCGGAGAAGATATTACAGGAGCATTCGTTTTTCATCCTGAGCAGGTGTTCAAACACTTCCAACAAATGCTTGTCTCTTTCTATCATACTCCGATCCTTCGTTAGTTAGGTTTTACCTAATAATAAAGATAATGATCCAAGTACCACCAGTCTGACATGGTCCCTGGCGGGTTCTGACTATGGGGTGGATGTTCCCCCCTTACCTCTCCGTCGGAGAATTTCTCCCTCAAGAGGGTTTCAGCATCCAAACCATGTCTTATTCGCGGAAAACCGACACGGTTGTTTTGCGAAGTCCACGATACGTCGTCCGTTTGGCTGGATTCGGCATGAATCGGGCTTGAAAAAAACCGCTTTTAGCACCTTTTGGAAGGCAATCGATTGCGGGAATGGGATGAAGTAGGTGGAAAATGAAAAGAAGGCCTGTTTTGGGGGTAAAACCGAAGTATCCTCACGTCGGACACCGACGTGAATTTCACGATTTCTGGCGAACTCCCAAGACAGGTCATCTGACCCGTGACAGGTCGTCTACCCGCGACGGGTAAGGTGATCCGGACAGGTAGTTACCCGTGACAGGTTCCACAGGAAGCCCGGATCTGCACTGTAATATAGGGTGATTTTAGGAGGGATATACGACGGGAAACGTCGGTGGATGATGCCTGTCTGGAGTCTTGCGGTTCCTGGACCGGGTCCGAGAAAAATTTTGTAAAGGCTGCGTGATCCAGGAAATCATTCTCCATTGAGAACGCGTTGCCAAAATAAATTTTTAAAATTTTCCGGCAAAGTTCGCACAATTTTTTTTCAGCAGAGTCCGGGCACAGCAAAAAATTTTCCCTTGCCTGGCCGGTGTCCCACGTAATGGTGCAACCGTGGCTGTGTGCCGGTGGTGAGGCGCCCCGACACTGCGGACGATCTCATGGCGCTCATAAAAAAATACACAGAATAAAAATATTCACTTTCACCTTCCGCAGTTGATCCTTTAATAACCGCGATAAACCTCTTTTAATCAGGGATTGATAAAAGCCCACTGAGGCATCAATGGACGTTTTACTGTCAATTAAGCCAAAATATGTAAAGTCTATTATTGCGGGCGAGAAGCGATACGAGTTCCGGAAGACGATCTTCAAAAACCGCGAGATAAACAGGATCTACATCTATTCTTCATCGCCCGTGAAAAAAATCGTGGGGACGTTTGAGATTGGGGGAATTCTGGAAGATCATCCGGTTAATCTCTGGGATAATGTCAAAGATTATGCCGGTATCAATGATCGGGATTTCTTCTCGTACTTTGAGGGGAAGTCACGGGCATTTGCTATAGCGATCCAGAACCTGCGGGAATTTGATAATCCGATCGATCCGTATGAAACGATGCCGGGGTTTGTGCCGCCGCAGTCGTATTGTTATGTGGATGGGGGAAAATGTATAGCCCCCCGATGATGTATCAACCGCAAGGAAAAAAATGTTTCACCATCGGCTACGGCAATTACCCGATTGATCGGTTTGTTGGTATTTTACAAAACGTTGGAATCGATATGATCATCGATGTCCGGAGTTCCCCGTACAGCCGGTTCAACCCGCATTTCAACCGGGAAAATCTTGAAAATTCCTTAAACCGGAATGACATCGGGTACCAGTATATGGGCGAACAGATCGGGGGAAGGTATACCGATCCCGGTCTGCTTTTTCCTGACGGCACGGTCGATTACCGGAAGGTGAGGGATACTGAACTGTTCCGAAAGGGAATCCGCCAGCTCCTGACTATCATCGCGAGCGGCAAAACGATCGCGCTGATGTGTGCGGAGAAGGAGCCGGAGCGATGCCACCGGTTTGCTTTGATCTCACCGGTTCTCCAGTTAAAAGGCATTTCCGTAATTCATATACGTCCTGATATGAAGTTGCAGACAAACGAGGATCTGGAGCGGGAGCTGGTCAATTCTTTTTTCGATACATCACAGGTCAGCATCACAGGCGATCCGGTGGATTTTATCGATTTGATATATGAGAGGGTGAACAGAGAGATCGCGTTTAAGGGGAAAGGATAACTATTGAACATAGGTTCGAGTGTCATTGAAAGATAAAAAAATCCACGAAACTCTGACTCCATTCAGTTTCACACCGCACGGCATAGGTTTTATCACAAACGGTTTAAACCCATATACCTGACTTCGCCACTTTGCGATAGCTAACGCTCAATTTTTGCATCAACATCATTCGCCAAATCGGGTTTACCAACAGTTTGGAGCCCCCAAACTACCATACTTTTTGATAAAATCTCCAAA
>JAPKXU010000256.1 GCA_026394655.1 Methanoregula sp.
AGGATTATGGTTCAAAAAAGACGGATTGCAATTACAACGGCAATTGGTGTACTGACCGGTATATACTGCGCTGGAAGCCTGCTCGTGGCCGCTCCCCCGGGGGTCACACCGGAACTCTGGTTCATGGTAATGATCCTTTACGGTCGTATCATCCAGGGATTTGTGATCGGTTTTGCTGACGGGATCCCCCTTCACCCTGTGATACGGGGAGCAGGTCTTGGTGCGATCATAAGCCTCCTGCTCTGCATCGTTCCCCTGTCTGCCCACAATTATTTCGGTGCGTTGATGCTCTTGGTCTTCGGTATCATCTATGGAGTACTTGCCGACGGAATAGCGAGCTTTGCAATGCAGCGAAAGCCAAGAAAATGGGCTTGAACACCTGCACGGTTTGAGCACGTCTGAATAATCACCGCGATCACGATTATGTCTCCATTGTTCGATCGCAAGCCTGACGCCACTGGCCGGGGAGCCAACCCCAAGAAGAATCCCCAGCGCAAAGATGGATGAGAATCCCGGGTATGGATGCAGTTCATATTGCCTGTACGGAAAAAGCCGGTGCTGTCCTCTTGACAACCGATGATGTTCTGGTAAAGATTATGACGAAGAATATACTACGTATATCTATTCGTGCAGACAATCCGCTGTACTGGTTGATGGAGATGAACCGGCATGGAGAGTAAAACGATCGCCCAGATCTAGAGTGAAGGATACGATGCCCTCATTAATGCGCTTGGACCGGAGGATGCGATACGGTTTATCCGGAGTTTTGATCCCGGCAGTGGCGATTACACACAGGAGCGGAAGAAATATCTTAAGAAAAAAACGGTTAAACAGATCGGAAAAGAGATTCACGAATTGCAGCGATCACTCTGAATATTTTTTTGCCGGATCTACCGTTTTCTTTTTTCTGCCTTTGGCATATTTTTTTTAAACGAGCAACAGTTTTGATTTCAAAGATATCCGATGGCATTTTCCGAACAGCGCATTCATCGCATTTGCCGGATAGATTTTTTGTGAAAGTCGGCGGAAAAAATTTCCGGAAAAATATTTTCCGGGAAAATCCGTACACGCCCTCTCCGACACAACAGAATTTTCTTCAACAAGTCGAAAACCCCTAAAACCCGTCAAATATACCCATAAAAAAATAAATTCTCCGATGTGATCGCGATAAAGGCGTACCAAGGGCATTTTTAGCCCGTTTCTCCCGAAAAACCACTAAAACCCTGTACCAAAAACCAATGCCCTCAGAAGCCCGCTAAATTGCAGGGTCAAATCCTGCTAAAATTGCTTGTTTTGGGATAATAACCCCAAATATTGATATTTTTCCGGGCGGTGGACACTTTCAGTGCAAAACGGGGGAGAGGAGATCCGGTTTCAGGCAATCCAGGGCTGAATTGAGCCCGGAAAAGGGCATCTTTTTGTCACCACGGATCTGCCCGTATAATGCCCGGATTCAGGGTCGGTTGCATGAGGTTGGGATTGGATGCAGGAATCCTCGCGAAAGATGCGATGCGGCATTTTGGAAAATCACGAACCGAGTGTTCATCGCGTTTGCCGGAAAAAAAATTGTGAAAATCCCGGGAAAAATTTCCGATGAAAATGTTTTGGAAAAAATTTGGTGAGGGGAATCATGGCTAAAGAGAAATTTTCGTGGATGGAATTTTGCTGAAGGTAAAGGAAGCCGAGCGATGAGGTGCGGGG
>JAPKXU010000296.1 GCA_026394655.1 Methanoregula sp.
ATTGTGGAATGATAATTGAACCCGATTTTTTTTGCGATTGTGGTTAAATCGGCTCCTACACTTTGCTGACCACCTTTATTTTTATCAAGAGGAATATTCAGACAGAATCTACCATCATCTTTGAGCCAATCAAAACAGCAGATCATCCATTTTTCACTGAATTCTTTGTACTCTTCGTAGCTCAACTGATCGTCATGTGAATTGTATTTGATATCGACATTATAGGGTGGTGATGTGACAACAAGATCAACAGAATCAGGATTGATCAGTTTGGTTTGGAATACACTATCGTTGATAATAAGGACTTGATCGTTCTGAAAAAAGATCTCTTTTTGACGCAATACTTAACCTCATAATTGTATGGGGTACCTCACCTAATTTAGTTATTTAGTGTGAGTTCCGTGAAAATGAGTTTACTGAATGATCTCATCCATGCACGGATCCAAAGAAAAAACTATGATGTGAATTTCGATCCGCGTTAATGGATCTTTATTGCGGCCGCGATGTTCTGTGCCACGCTCGCGTCCGCTTCCACGCTCTACCTTGCGTCGGTGCAGGAACATTTCATGGAGTGCAACTCCACGTCCGCCACCTGCTAAGCCGCGATCGGTATTATCCCCTGCATGATGCTGGGTGTGCTGGCCCTGCTCCCGCTGATGGTTGCCATTCCGTATCTCTTCCGGCAGAACGAAAGGCTGGGCCTCGCGTCGGTTCTGGTGCTTTCGTGCATCGCTCTCTACACGGCACTCGATGCCGCGAACAATGTCTCGGCAATCCTCGGATATCACCACATCTACCTGTTCGCCCACTCGGCTTTGAGTACCGCCAATAATGTTACCGGGAATATCGCAGGCACCGGGGAGTCGCTGTGCTGAGCGAGCAAACAGCCTGTCGCACTGTTTCGTTGAGCAAGGATACAAGTCGACCGGGCATTTCGGGGGGTTCTGATAATTTGTCGGTGAATAGGAAATTTATTATGATATGAAAAATTGGAGATCAATCGCAAATTTATTAGAACCCTTCGGCCAGAGATCCGAAGGCGCCTTATATGAGGAGGAATAGAGAGACATCTTTATAATATGATTCGCATGATTACCTAGGAGCGTTGATTGTGGGTTCCGACCAAGGCTGGTTCGAGAGCGATTCAGCCTATCATGAGCGTATCTCACGCGAGGCAGATGAACGAAC
The DNA here is from genome assembly GCA_026394655.1 of Methanoregula sp. Lineage (GTDB taxonomy): Archaea > Halobacteriota > Methanomicrobia > Methanomicrobiales > Methanospirillaceae > Methanoregula. The sequence continues at coordinate 1,189 of JAPKXU010000296.1, forward strand.
GATCGCAGACTCGGTAGGGTCAGCTCCGTCAAAAGGTTTGTTTGAAAGCGATGCCACATATCGTGAGCGTATCTCCCGAGAAGCTAACGAACGTAGAATCGTTGATTCCGGAGGATCGAAACCGTCTCAGGGTTGGTTTGAGAATGACGCCGCTTATCGTCAACGCATTGAACGCGAGGCGAATGAACGAACAATCGCTAACTCTGGTATATTGAAGCCGTCTCAGGGTTGGTTTGAGAGTGACGCACGCTACGAAATTCGAATACGAAGGGAAGCGAATGAGCGAATAATTTCGGATGGCACCGGATCATCGCCGAAGAAGGGATGGTTCGAGAGCGATCATGCTTATCGCAGCCGCATCGCTCACGAAGCTCGAAAAGTAAGGGCTAGTCCAAGGTCACCTTCTCTCCCCAGCAACTCTGATACAATTGAAAATTCATCGGGCTTCCATTTATCTAGTCTCTGCAAGTCCGACAACTCAGAGATTCTCTTTTGGGTCAAGATCACTTTACTCGGCGCTGTTCTTGTGTTCGTAGGCTGGCAAATAGTGCAAGCTACCACACCTTGGTCATTCGTTTGGTGTCTCGGTCTAGTACTTCTCGTAGTCGGATGTCTTTGTCTCATTCCATTTGCAATCGCCGCCGTGATAATATTATTCGTGCTTCTTATAGTTATCCTCATAATTTATGGTATTGTCCTGATTATACAGTATTTCATCGGGCATCCTTACTAGGGGGAGATTCTGATAAGATAACGGTTAATGGTGAATATTTTAAGAGATGGGAAAAAATGATCAACCGTTAATTTATCAGAACCCAAAGATCCTATTCCTATGAGCTTAAAAAAGATTGATCCTAAAATTGAGAAATTGGTAGGGAAGTTTTATTCTTACTGCATGGTCGGAAAGGCAATCTTAAAAAGGTGAGTGGTGATCCACGAAGTCAACCGGTAAAAGAAAGGGATCAATAAATCGGTAATGCCCTAATAGTCATGGAGCCATGCACTGCGCCCAGATCAAGACAGAAGCAGGTAGGCAAAAAGGGGTGGCTGTTCTTTGTCAATATTGCCCGGATTGCGGTATGATGTTGATCAATTGAATCACTCATAGAACTCTCAAGGAACGCGCTGGTTTGAGGAAAAGGAATCACCCCACGCCTTTCTCCCCAACTTCGCACAAGTCCCCGTAATCGCAGTTCCTGCACCCCATGAACGACGGCTTCGCCACAAACTCCTTGGTGCAGATCGTAGTAATCATCCCGGACACCCGCTCACGGAACGCCGCGATGCTGGACCTCATCAAAAACTAAAACCTCATTTTCGCCCCGCACCCCCACCCCCTTATATCCCATAAATTACCAACTAACAATCTAAGAAATGAAACTCATCCACATCGCCGACTCCCACCTTGGCCTCACCGCGTTCAACCGTCTCGATCCTGAGTCCGGGATGAACCTGAGAGAGAAGCAGGTGTACGACAACTTCCTCGAAGCGATAGATGAGATCATCAGACAAAAGCCGGATGCGTTAGTCCACGCGGGCGACCTCTTCGATACTGTCAAGCCCAAGACACGGGCCTATACCACGGTTCTCGAAGCGCTCGAACGGCTCCATGAGGCTGGCATCCCGTTCATCGTCATCGCCGGGAACCACAGCATGGTCAAGACCCGGTACACGACATCGCCCTACGAAGTCCTCACCTACCACCCGTCCCGCATCACCGCTGCCTACAAATTCCGGTACGAAAAGGCGGAGATTGGCGATACGGTCTTCCACCTGATCCCGAACATGCTCCGCGTCGAGGACTACCGGAAAGCATTCGATGAGATAGAGCTTTCGGGTAAGCACACCAACGTCCTCGTGACCCACGGGCTCGCGACGGCGATCAGGGACAAGCGGCTCGCGACCGTGGCCGAGCACGAGCTGGACAGCACGATCCTCTCCGACCGGTTCGATTACATCGCGCTCGGCCACTACCACCGCCAGTGCCAGATCACGGACAATGCGTGGTACTCGGGCTCCACAGAATATCTTACCTATGGCGAGATCACGGACGAGAAAGGCGGCCTTGTCGTGGACCCGGGCCGGCACACGGTAAAGCACCTTGAGCTCCCGAATACACCGATGATCGATCTCGGCACGATCAGGTGCCAGGGCGTGCACCCCGGGGATATCACAGAGGAGATCATTGCCCGGGTGACGCAGAAGAATGTACCGAAGTACGCGATGGCGCAGGTGACGCTCGACGGGCTCTCGCGGGAGCACGGGAAGGGCATCGATACAAAAGACCTTGCCGGTGTCCGCGAGCAGCTTCTCGACCTGAAGATCCGGATCAAGTCCGAGGAGGAGGACCGGCCGGTCCCGCTCCAGCAGGACATCCGGATGATCGACTACCTGCAGGAGTTCTCCACGTTTGTTTCAAAGCAGCAGTTCTCCGCGAAACAGAAAGAGCACATCGAAACGTGCGGGCTTAACGTGTTAAAGACCGTGATGGAGGAGCACCGGGAGGAGGCGCAATGATCATCGACCGGCTGGTCTTAAAGAACTTCAAGCGGTTCCGGGACGAGGAGATCAAATTCAGGGACGGCATCACCGGTATCCTCGGCAACAACGGTACGGGCAAGTCAAGTATCGTCGAAGCAATTTTTTTCGCGCTCTTTGGTACAGAAAGGACGGGTAGTCTACAGGGAGATTACATCGTTTCCTCATTCGCATCACCCAGGGAAAAGTGTGAAGTGCGGCTTGATTTCCGGATTGGCGGTGACAATTACACGGTCGTCCGCACAATCAGGAAAGGAAAAACCGGTCACGATGCGACCTTCCACCGGGAAGGAAAACTCATGGCAACCGGTGTGAGCCAGGTCGAGACCGAAATCAGGCGGACGCTCGGGATGGGACGTGTAGATTTCAAGAACACCATCTATGCAGCCCAGAAAGATCTTCTTATTCTGCTGGAATCAGATCCCGGTAAGCGGAAGGAGTGGTTCCTGCGAGCGCTCGGGATCGATTACCTGAACACCGAGAGCCAGAAGATCCTCAGGGAACGGGCAGATGCAAAGACCGGCGAACTGCAATCTCTTGAAGGGGAACACAAAGCCATAACCGGGAGGCAGAGCGAAATAAACCTTACTGCCCTTCGTGCATGGGCGAACGAGTACAATCAGGCGCTTACCTAGCTCAAACAACACCACACCG
>JAPKXU010000247.1 GCA_026394655.1 Methanoregula sp.
GATTGAAGTCGTCAACATCATGGAGAGTGAGGACCTCAACACCATCAAAGCCAAGATCAACGAACTCAAAGCCCGTGACCCGGGCGCGTTCGCGGCTGACGCTATCGTCGTCGAGGTTAAAGAGGCTGCCGGCGGCGTTGAAGTCGCTGCTGCAGGAGCAAATCCCCAGTTCCTCGAGATCGAGAAGAGACTCGACAAGATCGAGAAGAAACTCGAGTTTGTCGATGCCGAGGTGGCACAGCGTGTTGGGAGAAAGATCGGGAGAGATATCGGCATACTGTACGGCCTCGTTGCAGGATTAACCGTATTTGTGATGCTGTTGTTTTTGCTCCAGAAATTGATGACACAGGTGTAATGGAGGTGTAAAAAAATGTTCAAATTCGAAAAAGAACAGAAGGTCTGGGACTTCAACGGCACTAAACTCGGTGGACAACCCGGAGAATACCCGACCGTTCTCGCTGCCTCAATCTTCTACAACAAACATGAGGCTGTGCTGGACGACAAGACAGGGAAGATCGACAAGGCAATGGCTGAAGCACTCTGGAACCGCTGTCAGGTACTCTCTGACACAACCGGTATTCCGCACATGATCCAGATCCTTGCTGAATACCCAGCAGCGTTCGAAAGCTACATCAGCTGGTTTGACAGTATCGACAACAAGACTGCGTTCTTGATGGACTCGTCCGTGCCAAAGGCACTTGCCCACGCATGCAAGTACGTGACTGATGTCGGGCTTGCAAACCGTGCAATCTACAACTCGATCAACGGTTCTATTGCCCAAGAGAACATTGATGCGTTGAAGAACAGTGATGTGGATGCAGCGATCGTTCTCGCCTTCAACCCCGCTGACCCATCAGTTGCCGGCAGGGAGAAGGTGCTTACAGAGGGAGGTGTTGCAGGACAGAAGATGGGGATGATCCCAATCTCAGAAGAGGCTGGGATCACCCGCCCGATCCTTGATACGGCAGCAACCCCGCTTGGGCTCGGTTCCGGTAGTGCATACCGGGAGATCCTTGCCTGTAAGGCAATCCACGGCTACCCGACGGGTGGTGCATACCACAACATGACCGTTGCCTGGACATGGCTCCGCCGCTGGAAGGGTACACACAAGACACCATCGTTGCTGGCTGAAGGTTACAAGGGCAATGATGTGCTGCTTGCACAAATGTCCAAACATTACCTTGGCGGTATCGAGGGCATCAAGCAGGCTGCATGGTCTGCTCCGGATATCGGCTGCAACATGATCGCAAGCACGCTCGGTGCTAACCTGATTATGTACGGTCCGATCGAGAATGTCGAAGCAATGATCACTGCACAGGCATACACGGATATCGCTGTCCTTGAGGCAATGCGCCCCCTGGGTATCGATGTCAAGGCAGAGAACCACCCAATCTTCAAACTCATCTAATCTTTTTTTATTCTTTCTATCCCCATCCGGTTCTCATCGCTCAGTTTCACGTAATGTTTTTAGGCTACTGTTCGCTTCAGGCTTGTCCTGCTGCACAGCGGCGGATAAAAAAAGAGAGTCTGGGGGGTTCCCAAAATACGGCTCTTTGGTGTGTGCTTCACGTGTGTCTGTGACGATTCAGAGCGCCGTATGCGGGTTTATGAATGCAGTTTTGAGTATAAAAGAAACCCGGTAATGCCGATTACGGCAACGAGTGCGCTGAGCGGGTGGGCAGCAGCCGTACGAGTGGCGGTAGGTACTGGAGTTGGACTCGTAGTGGCTGGAGGGGTGGCAATGCTGGTTGCCGTCATTGTGGCGGGGGTTAACGGGACCGTGGTGGTTGGGCTTACCGTTGAAACGTGCTTTTCAGGATTCAGGGTATAGGAGGATCCTACCGATACCTGGGATACGCCAGGATCTTTTAAGTAAACGGACAAAGTCTGGTAACTGCCGGGGGTAAGATGCGCTTTGTCAACCGGTTCATCCACGACATAAACCGTGAATGTACCGGGTTTAATTTCGTTATGAATCCGTTGGGTGTTCCACTTAAAAGAAAAATGCTGGCTGCTATCAAGATCAAGAATCGTAAACTGTCCCTGATCCGCCCGTTGTGCGACGTCCGTCAGGGTTACTCCATTTTCAGGAAGACCGGGCCCGGTCATAAACAAAAAGACCTGGGTACCAGAGTAGGATACGCCATTTAACGCGATGACGTCCCCGAGGTCCCCAACGTAGTTTGCATCGGCGGCGGATACGACAGGGATACCGGAAATAATGACGACAAAGAGTATTGCCAGTGCCCAAACGGAGATACGGGCGATGGATAGAATACCTTTTGCTATACTAATCACCATTTAGAAATAAACTCACCGGAGGTTTATAGGTATGTTTTTGGAGAGTTCTCATCTATTTTATGTATGACGGCACTGACAGGATGCAAACGTACTCACTACCTTCGGTAAGCATGTTCATCAAAAAGATATGCCAGGGACAAGAACAGACATAATTGTCCCCGGCACAGATCTTCAACCTTTATCCCGGGTCTGATGTCTATAGTCGCTTTGCCACCTGCATCATCAATGACGTAGCCGCAGATCTGGCATCTGCACATTTTTGGGATTGGATCTGTGCTCTTTTCGGTCTTTTATTTCAAAGGCGTAGTTTTTTCCACTTTTTTGCCTTTCTACAGTGGCGTTACCGGTATGGTGCCGGTCGTTTTCGCTCCATCACTTATCTGATTCTATGACATCGCTGCCATCTTTGCAGCGGGCGCTGGAGGTCTGCCGGTGGGGGGTCGTTATCTTTTCTTGTAAAGCGACGGATTTCCTTGCAGGTTACCACGGCTTTTTTGGTATCTTCCACGTTTATTCCATGAGAATTCTCTGTGCCGGGCACCTTTTGGACAATGATCCGCTGACGTCCAGTCTATGCTTCTAAAAAATGTGAATGTCTCATTTTATGTATCGCGACGAGGGCAAACGCATTGATTACATTGTCGCCGCCATGCCCATCTCACGCTTCAGAAATGGCGGTGATTCCGGCAAATGAAACCCGATTTCAAGATCACCTGATCATTGCCAGAGTAGCTGTTCTAACGGATCGTTATACTGTCCTCCCCGTTCTGGCACTTACGTTTGAAGGTGTTATCCGGGATCTGGCGAGTGGGCGTTCTCGGGGATTATGCATACAACCGCACAACACAAACAACGTCATCATCAGATGCAACGATTTGTCGCGATGCACGCCGTGCGTTCCGGGTATGCCCACATACGTCCCCATTCAACAAATAAACTGCCGGTAAGTTTATACAAAACCCTTTAAGCTTGACAACGTCTCGGGTGGATCTGGCAATCTCCCGGGCTCTGTCCAAAGGCAAATACCCACCGTGCGGATTGTGTCGGTAGCAGAGGCGGGTTTCACACTTGCCATTCTCGTAATTTTTTTTATTGTCTGATACCGGCACAGATAGCATCAATTTTCTAGCGCCATACACAATGCAGAGATCCAAGTCAATTTATCCGTCAAAAACACACATAATTTCGATTACTGATTATGCAGGAATTTCTTCCGGGAATACTCTATGCATTTGCTGCACTCTTTATCATCCTCGACCCGCTCTTATCGGTGCCAATATTTGCGGCGATGACAAAAGGTCAGACCCCCAAAGAGATCCACAAACAAGCATTCATCGCCGTTGCTGTCGCCGGCGGGCTGATGTATCTCTTTCTCATCTTCAACACGACGATCTTTAATATCCTCGGTCTGAATATGCCCAGTTTCCAGATTGCCGGTGGAATCCTGCTCTTCCTTCTCGGTATGCAGGAAGCACTGGGGATCGATATCGGCAAATGCAAGGATCAAACCAAAAGTGCCGCTGGCGTCGTGATCGGGACCCCGCTCTTATGCGGTCCTGGTACCATCACCACAGTAATGCTCCTTTCGAAAGATTACGGGATGCTCATTCCGTTTGTCGCGGTCACCCTTGCGCTCATCGCCACATGGCTCATCCTCTACTATTCGGCACTAATCCAGCGTATCCTTGGTGAAGTGGTGACGGACATCATGGGTAAGGTGCTGGGTATGCTGGTCGCGGCAATCGCGGTCAAGATCATCTTCGCCGGAATCATGGCGATGATCGGATAACGATCGGATATCGGGGCAGCACGCGAATACGGTTCCAAAAAAGAGAGTGCAGAGTGTTCCGGTGAAAAACAACGGTGTAAAACAAAAAACCCCCAGATTATGAATCCCGTTTAAGAGAATATACTTCAACCATGTGGTGAGGGTGATACCGCATTTTGGCTTCGCGGAGCCCGGCAACACCGAGATCGCTCTCCCGGTTGATGTAAGTAAACGTCTTTGCCAATAGTCCGGCAGTCTCGGCATTGATCGCTTTGTAGATCCCTTCACAGTTGGGCAATCCTTTCTCAAAATGGACGAGTGCGGTATCTGCATTCAGCGGTTCAAATAGGGATATTGCCGCCATCTCATGGTTGACCCGGATCAAGAGACCTCGTATATCGAGTTCGTTAAAATGGTCGATCGCGAAGAAGACTGCATCTTTTTCATGGGCGAGAACCGGGTCGTTCTCGCAGCCTTTCCATTCACACCATTTGACAAGAAAACTCATGACCTCTTCCCGGTTCTCTGCCGTGATGGGTTCAAGCGCGTACGCGCAATTGCGCCGGAACTTATTGATCTGGTGGCGGATGGTCAGGTACTGCTTTCCCGGTAGTTCTGCGAGATCGGCGGCACGATAGACATACTCGAAATGGTTCCTGTCGGGAATGAGGTTCATCCCACAGCAGATCTCCCGCATCCACATGGCGGTATCGGGATCGATAAGCACTACCGGTTCATAGTCGCTGACTTCTGACGCGAGCCGGATGAGCGCTTTTAATAACGCCGGATCCCGCGGACCAATCGGCGGACGGAACCGTGTTGTACCGTCAATGGTGCTCGCGATAATGAGATTCCGGCTCACGTACGCGTACCGGTAGTGGGCATAATGGTTCCAGCAGACCATGTTCGTGAAGGTATTGTCGCTGTGCGTCTGCGGGTAGAGCGCGTAATGCCGGGTAAAGAAGTCACGATCCGCGAGGGTAACCGGCTGGAAATCTTCCTGTTCGAGCATTATTGTTCACTCCGGTAGATCATCGGGATATGCCTGGGCATTCGTTCAAAGCCTAGGGACGTATAGAATGCTTCAGAATCCGGTTCAGCAATGAGCCCAATCCACGTGAGCCCGGCTTTTTTGCAGTGTTCTACGAGGAGTGTCAAGATCTGCACCCCGATACCCCTGTCCCGGTAGGCGGGCTGGACTACAAGATCCTGAATGTAGGCATCGGAAACCCCGTCAGAGATCACCCGTCCCATCCCGATAGCGTGCCCGGTGGTGGTATCAAACGCGACAGCGAACGCAAAACTACCCTGTATGAGCCCGGCAATCCCGGCTGGATCGAATTCATCCTTCCACCAGCGCCCGGCTTTGTACAACTGGACGATATCGTGCTCATTCCAGAATTTGACGAGAGCGACCCGGATTGGATCCGCTTTTTTGGTCATTGTGATCGCCCCCAAAAGAGGGAACCGCGTGCAGGAATAAAGATTAAAACGACTGGTATTCTATGCATGGATGGTTTATTGAACCTTGTCATGTGATGTCAGCTGTTCGATTGCTGTATCCACAATCGCCCCGAGATCTTCGATCCCCCAGTGCTCCGAGTTCAGGATGAGATGGTAGATGGAGAGATCATTGATGTCAATATTGTAATAAGCAGTGTACCGTCCTGCTTCGCATCGCTCGCGTTCAAGAGTAATTTTTTTAGCAGTTTCGTCATCCGCGATCTGATCGCGGTACACGATCCGGTCAATTCGACAGTTGATGGATGCAAACAGCCAGATCTTTAAGTCGGCTTTTTCCACCATCCAGCCGGAAAGCCTGCCTTCCACAAGGATATTGTCTTTTTGCTCAGCGATCTCTTTCTGACGGACATCGATCATCTTGTCGATGGCAGGATCCTGTTCTGCAAGCCGCCCGAACGCTGCAAGGTCGAGGTTATGCTCTTGTGCACATTGGCGGAAGACCTCTCCCGCAGAAATCATCGTGAAGTTGTGGCGTTCTGCAAGGTACCGTGAGAGAGAAGTAGTCCCGCTGCCGGGAAACCCGCTCACGGTAATTCGCATCAGAGCCCCCCGATGTTGAGGGCTTTTCTGATCACTTGGCTCAGGGCAACCGAGCAGATGAAATACCAGACCATCCACGCGGGAATGACCCAGAGCACCGGTGCCGTCAGGTTCTGCACTCCTACATAGGGGAGGGTGATGGTAGTATTGATCTGGTTGAGCCGGAAGAGCAGCCAGAAGAAGATGGGGACCGTCAGGACAAGAATGAACGCCATCGGCTTGAACTGCTGCTGGGACAATTCAAGCTGCTCCTTCATGACCTTGTCCCGTTTCGCGTCCAGTTTCTTTATCTTCTTTTCGTCCTGAGACAATTGCGCTTCGCGGTACTCCTTCTGGAACTCCTTCATCCGCTCCTGAACTTCGGTCATCCGGTCATAATCGATGGTATACTTCTGGATAAGAGAGGAGTATAACCCGGTGAGTGCTGACAGGATGACGATAAGGATGAAGAATGGGATCTTAAAACCGTCAACAAGCGGCGCAAATGCCAGATCAATGTTCTGCCCGACACTTACACGCAGCCATGCAATGCTGTACGAGAGCATCATCAGCATCATGAATGCCAGTGCGACGTACAACCCGTATTTGTCCCAGAATTTTGCTAAATCCATGTGTTCACCTGATTATTTACCTGAGAACGTCAGCCATTTCTGAGGCTGCATGTTCCAGCAGGTGGTCGGGGTTTGCGACGATCCTGATCGTGCACCCCGTCACCATTGCGTATGCAGCGGCGATGGACCGGTTGAACTGCTGGTGTTCGCCAATCGAACGCGATCCTTCTTTGTCCCGCGTGCGGGTTTCATCTGATAGCCGCCGCATGAGGATCTGATCATCATCAGTCTCAACGAGAATAATAATATCAGGCATGATCTCACGGAGCACCCATTCGGGCAGTCCTGCGAGATAGCCTTTGGGCGTTTTGACCGATGCGTGCGTGTCAACGAGCACATTTCCGGAGATCTGTGCGATCGCCTGTCCTGCCAGTTGCTGCAACCGCTTCTGGACAGTGCGATCGAGCGTCCGCATCTGGTCACGGTCCTGCACCGTCCCGTCGGATTTTGCCACTTCAAACATGACAGTGCCGAAGTTGACCATCTGGTACTCTACGCCTTCTTCCTTTAGTTTCTTTAACGCCTCGTTGACGACCGTCGTCTTACCGACGCCCGGTACACCGGTGATAATGACCTTTTTTGCCATTTGTGTCCCTTTCCACAATCATTCTTTGCCAAAGAACGTCCGCATGAACGGGTACATCTCCATGATCTGCTGGCTTGCGATCTCCTCATACAGCCGGTACGTGATACTCACGGTTAAGAGCAGACCAGTACCACTGACAGCTCCTATTACACCAAAGAGGTTCGCAATGACACTCAGAATACCGATAAAGACGCCACCGATGATGGTGACACGGGGGATATACCGGTCAAGGTACTTCTCCAGTACCTGCGGGTTTCTTCGGTAGCCGGGGATGGACATGCCAGAACTCTGGATCTGCCGGGCAACATCTTTCGAGTCCAGCCCGGCGGTCTTGATCCAGAAGAGTGCAAAGATCGCACCACCAACCACCATAAATGTGATATCGATTCCCAGACGTAATAGAATCTCCCATGGCGCATGACCGAGATCGGACGCCCACCACATCCATTGGGTAGGTCCGTTAATCGGTGCAAGATACCACATAAGACCAGCCACAGGAGTCTGACCATTGAATGTCCCCAGGACTGTAATCCCGACACTCGATAGGAACATCCCTACCATCTGGATGTTCGCTTGCAAAACCCGCACAAGGATCATGGGCAGCACGCTGGCATAGATCAGTTTGACCGGGAACCGGGCACGCGCGCCGCGTACCTGCGCGTGTGCGAGCGGGATCTCAATACGGGTCGATTCGACGTAAACAATAATCAGGAATATTCCAATGGTAGTGACGAATGCCAAGAGTTCTGTCCCGAAATACTGGACAAAGTTCGCACCATCAAGGACGATTGCAACAAGTCGTGGGAAAAATCCTACAGGGTACGGATCGCTGACTGGAGTCCAGTTGATAAAGCCGTTCACGATTGCCTGCGAGATCCCCGCGATGATGAAGAGCCCGACCCCGGAGCCGATACCCCACTTGGTCACCACTTCATCCATTAAAAAGACGAGAACACCCCCGATACATATCTGGATAAATATCAGGAGCGATACGAAGAACAGGTTGCCACCGAAGAACTGCGCCGCAACAACTGCATCCGGGCGCATGAATCCTCCAATGAGGTTCGGTGCCGCTTCAATGATAATCATCGCAAAGATCAGGATCTTCTGCAACCCCATGTACATAACCTGTCCACGGGTGTCGCTCGTATCGATATGAAGAATATCAGCGCCTTTTAAGAGCTGGAGCACGATGGATGCTGTAACGATAGGCCCGATACCGAGGTGCACGATCGAACCGCTTGCACCTGCCATCAGCGCCCGCCAGTAAAGGAATACATCCTGTGAACTCGTGGCAAGCCCGAATACCGGAATGTTCGTTAACGCAAAATACAGGATTAAAATTCCCAATGTCCACATCAGTTTGTTCTTGAAGTGGACATGCCCCTCTGGGCTCTTGACTGCGGGCATCGCAGCAAGCAGGGGTTCAAATCGATCCAGCAGATCTCCCATTGTTTCACCAAAAAATTGAGGTGGGTCAGATGACCTGCGCCTTTCCACCAGTCTTCTCGATCTTTGCCTTTGCCTGTTCTGAGAATGCCGCAGCAGATATATTCAGTTTCTTTGTGACCTTGCCACTCCCCAACACCTTTTCGATGCCGAGATCGGCTGCATTTAAGATGACTGCATCCCCTTCCTCTTTAGCAATTCCCTGAGCGAGAAGCGACGGTATAATCTGGTCGATGATCCCGATATCCATCACTGAAACAGTGACAGCAGGATTGTGGAAGAACCCATTCTTGCCGAAGACCGGACCTCCCATCTCCATATACCACTTGACAAAGTGGTGAGCGTTGATGCCGGCGCGTCCCCGTCCTCCACGGTTGCCTGCGCCACGCCGGTTCTTATGAGTTCCGCCGCCGCATGTCCGCGATCCGCGGTATTTTGAACGTTTGTTGGTTGGCATCCATTCACCTCATCTTATAGAGGAGAGTATTGATCTCCTGACCATAATAGCCAAGCGCTCCACCCTGAACAAACGTACGCTTGGTGGTCTTGTATCCCTTGCGCGGCGGATGGAGCCGAAGCACCGGCTTCAATCCCGGAATATCGCGCAACTTCAGTTCTCCACCGGCAAGTGCCTTCGCTAGTTCGGTGATCCCGCTGTATGTCGAGTTGGTTTTGATATACTCATCTGTCAGCGCTGCATCACCGATCAATCTGCCACGGGTACGCAGCAGGGTCTCGATGGTCACTGCATCCACTTCACCATAGGCAACGTAGTCTTTCACTTTGCGGATCATCCCGAGGTTCTCGGGCGTGTCCGCAACCAGCACACAGTGGTTGATATGGTGCAGACGGAGCATCTTTAATGTGTCTTTGATGTCCTGGCGGGTGTTCACCACGCCGCGGACCTGCACTACCGCGTACATTACGGTGCCCCTCCGATTCTTGTCATATTGGTCTCTTTTAATGCGTTAAAGGTCGCCTTTGCAAAGTTGATTGTCGTACGCGTCTGTCCGCGTGCAAAGGTCCATGCATCCCGGATACCAGCAAGCTCGAGCACCTTCTTACTGATATCACCGGTGACGAGCCCGATACCCTGCGGGGCGGGCTTGAGGGTAACCCGGACACTGCCGGCGGTACCTTCAACCTGCATCGGGATAGAGTGCGTCACATCGCACCCGCATTCCCAGCTGCCGCACCCACGGCGGACCTTGACAATATTCATCTTTGCTTTCACGATCGCCTTTTTTATCGCATCGCCAACCTGCACATCCTTGCCTTGTCCGAACCCGATGTAACCGTTCCTGTTGCCGACAATGACTACGGCACGGAACTGCACACGGCGCCCGGAGTCGGTCATCCGTTGCATCATGGCGATATCGAGAACCTCATCTTCCAGATCGGGAAGGAACATATCGACGATCTCAGGTTCCTTGATCGGTCTGCCGCTTTCCAGTACCTGGTCGATATTTTTTATTTCTCCCGAAGCGACGAGTTTGCCAAGACCGGTGATCGGGCGCCATTCTGCCTTTTCGTATGCCATTTACACCAGCTCCTTCTTTATGGCGTCTGCCACCTTTTCGACATTCTGTACGATATCGCCTGCTTTTTTATTGTATGCGGCAATATGCGCACCCTTGACCCGCTCATCGCTGGGAAGGATCTCCTCACCGTACGGTATATCAAGTCCGGCTTCAACTGCTCCTTTGAGCGCAGCGAATACCCGTGCACCGCGTGTTGCGCGGTTGAGACCGATGTCCAGTATGGCGCGTTCCTGCTGTGCCTTCTTTGCCTTGACCGCAAAGAGCATGCCCGTCAGGTACGCTGCCGGAGTATTGGATGTAGAGCCCGCATATCCATATTTTTCCAGTTCCGCAGAGTTGGCTGATACCAGTGTGCGGTCGCCATCCATCTCGGCGGTGACCAGCTGGACGATGATGTGCCGGTTCGTCTTGCGTACAACCATACGCGGTGCATCCGCAACAACGAGCCGGGTTCGCTGGTAGTAATCGGTTCTGCCTTCCCTTCGTCTTCGGAAGGGGACAAAATACCGTGGTCCTGTTGCCATATTACTTAATCCTCCCGGTAATGATCTCCATCTGCGCCTTCATGTGCGCGACACTCCTGAACTGCCCACCGGCGGCTTTCCGGTATATTATACGATACATGTGTGCATCTATGGTGCTAGCTTCGCGGAGTGCAACGAGCGCTTTTCTGATTGCCCGGATCTTCTGGATCCAAGCCCGTTTGCTTGGCGTCCGTGCACCTTTGGCACCTTTGCGTTTTCCTACACCTTTTCGATGTCCATATGCCCGTTGGGCGGTACGTATGCGTGCCCTGCCCCGGCTGACACCCTTCTTTTGGTGTGCCTTGATGGCACCATCGGTGATAAGTCCCCGCAGATCGTCCCGTGAGATCGCATTCTCGATGTCTGATATGCGTTCCGGGTCGAACCAGACACGGTTGACTCCACACTTCAAAAGCGAAGCGGAGATGCGCTTCTGGCTGGCGACGTCACTCATCTTCCTTCACCTCAGCCGCCTTTGTGTTGTCTTCTTCGGTTTCTTGTGTATCGTCGGCAGTCTCCGGCACTTTTACCACGCGGACGTTAAGCACTTTCAGACCGGAGGAGATTGCCTTCTCCTGCATGGCGATACGCTTACGGTTACCGACTGTTGCCGAGATACGGACTGCCTGCGTCTTCGGGTCAAGACCTTCAAGGTCCCGAAGCGTGAACGCAAGTACTTCGAAGAACCCGCTGGGGTGCATACCCCGGACTGCAATCGGGCTTCCGAAACCCGGTTTCGGGAGTGCGCCTTTTGCCTTCTTCTGCTCCCGTTGCTTGTTGTGCTGTCCGCGGGGTTTTCTCCACGAGGCTGAGAGCTGTTTCTTTTTGCCATATCCGTCGCGCTTGAATTCTGCACCTTTATCGGTGCGCACCCGGATTAATCGCTTGATCTCTGTTGTCATTCTCTTCAACCCCTCTGGACAATATATATGCCGTCCTGGAAGACACGGGGGTCACGGTCGCGGATATGGGTTGCATGTTCGATGTTTGCCGCTGATGTTCCCACCAGTTCGCGGTCGATGCCGGAGAGCACGACCTCATCGTTTGCTACCTTTGCCACAACACCCGCTTCGATGCGGGCAGACCGTGCCTTCTTCTCACCGAGGAAGTTACTAATCTCAAGCCGGTTCCCTTGCAGTTTTAACTGGATCGGGAAGTGAGCATAGACTACTTTCATCCGGTACTCGAATCCATCGGATACACCCCGGCACATGTTCTTTGTGTGTGCCGCAAACGTCCCGACGATCGCGATAGTCTCCTTGCGTTTGGATTCCGTGGAGATGGTGACTTCGTTCCCATCACAGGTGATTGTCACCTGCGGAAACCGCACATTGCGTGAAACCTGTCCTTTCGGTCCAGTCACGCGGAGCTGCATACCATCCAATTGGGCTTTCACGCCCTCCGGAATCTTGACTTTCCGTATTGTTGCCATGATCTGCACCCCGTTAGTAGACGTACCCGAGCAGTTCGCCGCCGATACCCTCTTTGCGCGCCTGCTCATGCGACATGACGCCACGTGAAGTGGAGATCATCAGGATACCGAAGTTCTTACCGGGCAGGTACTGTTTCTCCCAGTATTCCATCTCTTCCAGCTGTACCGAAAACCGTGGCGTAATTACACCGCATTTGTTGATCTTTCCCGTGAGGTGTACCTTGTGCTGTCCGCCGCGTCCATCATCTATAAACTCGAAACCGCCGATGTAACCGGCGCCCTGCATGATGGAGAGCATCGCACCGAGGAGTTTACTGGCAGGTTCGATGGTAACCTCGGATTTTCCGGTGTCACTAGCGTTCTTCAACGCACTCATCCCATCTGCAATGGTATTTAATCGTGTCATGTTTGCAGTCACTCCTCAGTTCATCTTTTTAAAGCCCATCTTCTGTGCCCACTCACGGAAGCACTGCCGGCAGAACATGATGTGGTAGCGGCGTACAAGTCCCTGCTTGCGCCCGCACATCTTGCACTCGTTAGCACCGCGACCGAAAATCTTCTTCTTTTCGCCACCCATCAGCGCACCTCCACCTGGTATTCCTGTTTGAGGAATGCAATTGCATCGGTCTTGTTCACGCGCTGTTTTGCAGGGAGCTTCTTCTGCTCCATACGCCGGCGGGTGATACGGATGCCTTTACGCTCGAGCACGACGTTGACATCCATGCCGAATATGCCGATCTGCGGATCGTATGCCATTCCGGGGAAGTCCGTGTGCTCCTCAATACCGAACGAGAAGTTCCCGTTTTTGTCAAACTGGCTCTCGAAGATCGTTTTGTTGACGATCCCAAGCGATGTCGCAATGAACTTCGTTGCCGGTTCTCCGCGGAGCGTCACTTTGCAACCAATCGGTGCGCCTTTCCTGATGTTGAACGCTGGCTGCGTCATCTTTGCGACACTCCGTATAGGAGTCTGACCGGTAATCGTCTTCATGATGTTCTCGGCTTTGACGAGTTTTTCACCGCTCTCGCCGACGCCCATGTGGACTACTACCTTGTCAATGTGAATATCTCGCATTGAGGTCACTCTTGAATCCCCCAGTTCGCTATTGCGGGTGTTTCTCTGCCGATCATGTAGATGTAGGGTGTGATTGTGTCAAACCGGGTTTTGGTCTGTTCATCTTCCAGCGTGATCCTGTTGGAGACGCTGCCCGATGTTTTAACAATCTCGACAATCCGTGCTACTTTTCCGGAATGCTTTCCACCAATGATCATCACCATGTTACCGGTGGCAAAGGGGAAATGATCGAGGATCTTGAACCGGTCTTCTGGTTTGAGGGAGATGACGATCGAGTCGTTGGATTTGTAGGTATTATCCGCAAGGATGTTTGCCCCGTACCGGAGGTTTAGTTGGGTCCTACCACCAGAGATGGTGGTCTTGTTCTCGATCTTGCATAGGCGCGTCTGGGCTGCTTCTGCGTCGATCTCCACGGTCTTGTGGCGACCCTTGACATCCCTTAACATCCAGTAATACTTCCCAATCCGGGGAAGTGCAATGATGTCAAAGATCCCTATACCCATATTCGGGTTCCTGCAGGGTCTCCCGTTGATGAGGACGTCCTTCTGTTTCAGGATCTGTTTGACCTCCTTTGCGGTGAGGGCAAACCCCATGGTATCACGGAGCCAGACCGCAATCGGCATCGCATTTGCATTGTGCGGACCGGGCGCCGTCTTTGCAACGAACTTTGTCGTTTTCTTGGTGATACGCCATGAATCAGGCGCATTCAGCCGCTTCAGATGTTCTGACATTATTCACTCTCCCCGAGTTTTGCTACGCGGCGCTTGTCATCGAGATTCAATTTGGTGATCACGACTTTGGATGCATCGATGGTCCTCGGTACCTCGGTACCGTCAACTTTCGTTGAAGAGACACCGTGAACGATGAGTTTTGTGTTCCGCATATCAACCGCGTCAACAAGCCCTTCCTCACCAGTATGATCTCCACGGGTTACCTTGACGGTATCCCCTTTGACCACGCGTAAGGTCTTTTTCGTATATTTTTCCTTAAGTGATGCTGACAAGGGGGCGTTTAAGAACTTGGTCTTCATGTGTGAAGGGGCATTATAGCGCGCCTTTCGCTGTTTTCTTGGTTGTTTACTTTCAATTCTCACCATACACCCACCTCACACAATGATCGTTGCCATGGAGCCAAGTTTGGGGAACCGCTCTGCCACTTCACGGGCAACCGGTCCCTTGATCTCGGTTCCTTTCGGCTCGTTCTTCTCGTCTACGACAACGACTGCGTTGTCATCGAACGAAACACGCATACCGTTGGGGCGGCGCATTTCTTTCTTCGCGCGTATGACAACCGCTCGGACAAGCTTCTTGCGCATGTCGGGGGTTCCCTTTTTAACGGTCACTGTAGCAATGTCACCAAGTCCCATCTTGGGCTGTCTCCGGCGTACACCATGGTACCCGAAGACAGAGACGATCTGCACCACACGCGCGCCGGTGTTGTCCGCGCAGGTCAGTTTTGTTCCTGTCGCAAGCGCCCGCGGCGTCTTGGACTGCTTTGCCTTCATGGCGTCTCCACCTCGACAACGACAAAGGTCGTGCTCTTCGACAGCGGTCTGCACTCAGCGATCTTCACCGTATCCCCCACCTTTGCCTGGAGGCAGGGCGGGTTGTGTGCATGGAGCTTCGAGATGCGTTTCTCGTATCGCTTGTATTTCCGGATGTAGTGCAGGTAATCACGTGCCACTACAACCGTTCCCATCATTCTATCGCTCACGACTTTGCCGGTGATCACCTGGCCGCGCACCGGTAAAGTGCCGTGAAACGGACAGTTAACGTCTTTGCATTCCTGTTTTGGAACAGGGACGTACAATCCAATGTTTAGTGCCATTATTGTATCCTCTTCTTCTCATGCAGGTTGATCCTCTTTTCAGGAGCCAGTATTAGTGCGGATCCATCAATCTCAACAAAGGTTCCATCCGGTAGGTGCGTCCGGAATCTGCTGTGCATCTTTGGGATGCGTTTTATTCCCTGCACCGTCTGAAT
>JAPKXU010000317.1 GCA_026394655.1 Methanoregula sp.
CGTCTTTTACTGCGATGTCTTTCTTATCGCCTTTGATACCCTGTACCGGGTCAAAGACGTGTCCGTTTTTAATAAGATATTCCGACATTATTTTGCCCCCATCAGCTGGTCCACACGAGCATTGATCTTTGTTAAGAGCTCCACGTCAGTGAGCATGCCATCCGGTGCGTCAACTACCTTCCTCGTCTCAATGGGCACGTTATCCATACGATAGGCACACCCGCCAGTCTCGACCCCGACGAGTGCTACCGGTATATGGACGTCAGAGATCTCTGTCGACATGTTGATGTGCGGGTCAACGGTCACAGTTGGTTTCTTGGACATGCTGACAACCGCATCGATCGGGAAGTGTGCACCCGGATCGGTTGCGATGTTAAAGCAGGCCTCCACTTCATTTCTCACGAGGAGATCGACTGAGGTTGTCTCGCCAGTCTGGTAGCGTGCCTTTGTCCTGCGGGAGAGGTCGACTGCATAGGGGAACCCGTACTGCCAGGAAAGTACCTGACCAGACCCGGTCACGTTCCAGTGTCCCCGCATGGCAATGATCGAAAATTTTGTGAAGTCGTTCATGTCACGGGTGAAACTGATGGCGATGTCGATGTTGTGGTTCCTGCCCAGCGTGTGGGTGAGACCCATGCCGAAGAAGATCACACCGAACCTGGCAGTCTTCAAGTCTTCCACTACCGCGTAGATCTTCTCTTTGGGAACTCCGCCGACTGTGTTAGGCAGTTCCTCGCCTTGGGCGGCGGTACGGAATGCATTGAGGAGCTCGTAGTCATGGCCCTGTTGGACCTGGATGAACTCATCTGCAACACGTGCGGTGTCCGTGTACCGGCAATCAACGCAGTAGATCTTACGGCCTTTGTGTCCCTTGACCGTGAAGAAACCCCGGGGGAATATGGAGTACCGGGACATGTGGCGCGGGTGGGCGTGTGCCGGGTTGCAGCCCCAGAATATCACGCGGTCTGCACGGTTCTTGACTTCTCCAAGGGTGCAGCTGGGGATACCGACATCTTGGATTGCAATCAGGGATGAGCCGTGACAGACAGTTGCACAGTTATCAACAACACCACCGACTTTCTCGGCAATTTCGTGCCCCACGCTCATTGCCTGGCAGCTGGTGGATGCCCAGCCGTACATCAGGGTCTTTTTGGAATTGACCAGCATGTTTGCCGTCCAGTCAATCGCTTCATCGTAGGTGATCTCTTTAAATGTCCCATCGGGCTGGCGCTTGCGGGGGCGGGTGACCCGGCCGGGGAGGCTTGTGTGGTTGAACTTCTCTGCACCGATTGCGCAGGCATTCCTCACAGAGAGTATTTTCTTATTGTCATCTGATACGGTCACTTCGAGATCATCGCATAGTGTCCCGCAGAACGGACAGGTTACATCAGTTACTACTTTTGGCATCGCACATCACTTCCTTAAAAGGCCACAGGCATCCTTGACCACGTCTACTGCGCTCATGATCGGTTCGTTCATGGCAACTTCCACAGTAACCGGGAACCCTTTGAAACATGGCTCACCTGTAGAGAAGGTATATGCCGGAACAATCCTGTTCGCCCATGGTCCCATCGGAATGTGACCGAGGCCCGGGTACAGGTCCTGCCTTGTCTCGACAGCCTTGAGAATGACACTCCCGACTGAACTCGTGACCTTGACATTGGTGTTTTTCCAGATGCCAAGTTTCTTAAAATCGTCTGCGTGCATTTCAATAATTGAACAGGCATCGAAGTATTTCTGGGATGTCTTGCCTGCTTCCATGCCAACACCCTGCTTGATGCTCCGGCATGTGATCATGTTAAGTGAAATTTTGTTTGACATAGAATCTCCTCGTGAATTTT
>JAPKXU010000076.1 GCA_026394655.1 Methanoregula sp.
CTGTTCTGGCAGATAAATCATGGAAATTTACGATTGCTCTTGATTCCTCAATGCCCACAGGTCAATACACAATGTATGTGTATGATGTGCCAAAAACGTCATCGGGTAATGTGCAATTTTCGGTTGGTTTTGGGTAAAAACTTCACCAGATTTTTTTGGACTGCCATTCACATCCCCATATTTTTTGAGATTTCATCGTATCTTTAAACAATCGTAAAGAGGTCCTTCCCTTTCCGGAATTATCCTGTATGGGGCTCTTGGAACTGTGTGCATGATTCTTGCAGGTGCGTGACACAGGACATGGCAGTGACCACCCGTTTATTCCCCTTTTCTTTGGCACATCCCGTGTTTCGTTTTTCCATAACGTATCTTCAAAAAAACAGAGAATCTGCCCCAGTACTGCGTACAGGTTGAGAGAAATGGCGGAACACGCTCACTTCCGCTCTACAGGTATCCGATACCTATTTGAAGGATTTTATACAAACAATCACTGTCGGAGGATACTTATGGGCATTATAAAAAAATTTTTAAACCTCTTCAAGTCGGGAAAACAGGATGAGGAGGAAGCGCGCCTCCGGGCACAGAAGGAGCGCTACGATAACTTCCTCAAAGCATTAACCGACGGGGATATCGATATCCGTTGGAATGCAGTCCGTTCCGTGGGAGATCTCGGGGAGCCATTCATAGAGCCGCTCATCCAGGGCTTAAAAGACGAATACTGGATCATCAGGAGGGGATCTGCCGACACGCTGGGCAAGATCGGCATAGCAGCTGTTGCGCCTTTGACCAAAGCATTGGCAGAACCAGGAGAAGACATCCGGCAGGAGACCATACGAGCGCTCCAGCTGATCGGGGAACCATCGGTAAACCCGCTCATTCTGGCATTAAAGAACCCCCACCCGGGTATCCGCCGGGGTGCGGCACAGGCACTCGGGTGCATGGGAGAGGCACGGGCGGTGCCCATTCTCATGGATGCCTTGAAAGATGCGGATCCATGGGTCCGGCACGAGGCAGCAGTCGCACTCGGCAGGATTGGCGATCCACGAGCGGTCAATGTCTTAATCGAGACGCTCAACGATGCCAAGGAGCATGTGCGCATGGCAGCAATGGCGACGCTCTGCTCGCTTAGTGAAGCGTCGATCGATCCGCTCATCCACGCCCTCATAGATGCAAACGAAGACGTCTCCCGCCGGGCCGCACTCGCGCTGGTCACCATCGGGGAGCCATCCGTTGAACCACTGATAAAAGCACTCTCAGATCAGAATATCGGGATCAGGAAAGGAGCAGCTGAGGTACTCGGTCAGATTGGGAACACCCGTGCGATCCCGCCCATGGTGCAGGCGCTTGATGACCCGGAGAGATCGGTCAGGATCGAGGTCACAAAAGCGCTTGCTGCGTTGGGAGTCCCGGCGATCGCCCCGCTCATGCAGGTATTCCGTGAAGGCGATGTGCGGGTAAGGTCGGGTGCGATGGAAGCACTCTGGATGCTCGGTCAGCCCGCGACGACACCGCTCATCATGGTGTTAAAAGATGACCAGAGCGACGTGCGGAAACGTGCAGCGCTCCTGTTGGGGGAGATCGGTGACCAGAAAGCCGTTGACCACCTGACAACCATGCTCACCGACGAGAACATCTCAGTCCGGAGAGAGGCGTTCGAAGCACTCGAAATGATCAAGAAGAGAAATGCCCCATAAGCCCTTTTTTTGACCGGTATCCACCGGTTTCCTTTTTTTCGTTTCGTCACCGGGAAGATTTTTTCGTTCTGTTGTCTCGATGGTTCTTCCGGTTACCACACCAGATCCGGCAACCGGTACCAGGACACGCCTCGTTGCCGCGTGCGCCCTCCACCGGTAGCATCTTCATATGGGATGCAGTTGCATGCTCACCCATGGACAGGTTCATGCAGGCTGCAATCGATGAGGCACGCGCAGGGCTCGCTGAAGGCGGAATCCCGATTGGTTCTGTCCTCGTGCGGGGGGATACTGTCATCGGCAGGGGACGCAACCGCCGGGTGCAAGCCGGTGATCCGGTACTTCATGCCGAGATCGATTGTCTCAGGAATGCCGGGCGGGTTGGGACATACCGGGACACCATGCTCTACTCCACGCTGATGCCCTGCTATCTCTGTGCCGGTGCAGTTGTGCAATTCGGGATCCCGGTAGTGGTTGCAGGAGAGTCACAGAACTTCCCCGGCGCCCGGGCATTTCTTGAAGAGCACGGTGTACAGGTGATCGATCTCAATCTCCCGGAGTGCGTCACGCTGATGCAGGCGTTCATTGCGGCGAATCCCCGGCTCTGGAACGAGGATATCGGGGAACTATAAGCCGGGGAGGGTACGGATACGATACGCTCATATCCCGGCATGCACTCTTCTCCTTTGTGGTCTCGCTTTCCGACATTGAAGCGGCGGAGCGCAGGATACAAGAACAAATTATCCACACCCCGCTCGTGTACTCTCCGGTGCTCTCGCTCCGGACAGGTGTCCGGATCTACCTGAAGCTCGAGACGCTCCAGCGAGCCGGGTCATTCAAGGTCGGGGGAGCAACAAACAAAGTCCTTCTTCATCTCGATGCGTACCGGGCGCACGGCGTTATCGCGGCTTCCGCAGGTAACCGTGCACAGGGGGTTGCCGTTGCAGCGCAGAGCGCCGGTGTGGAAGCAACGATCGTCATGCCAGTATGGGCATCGATCGCAAAGCAGGAAGCCACACGGGCATATGGCGCTCGCGTATGCCTCTTCGGGCAGACACTGGAAGAAGCAGTGGCACGGGCACATGAACTTTCCCGTGATGGCAGGCTCTTTATCCACCCGTACGATGATGACGAGGTGATCGCAGGGCAGGGTACCATCGCGCAAATCCGTCACGCACTGGATGGTGCGGGGTACCAGATCCCGGAAAATTGAGGGCTGTCTATAGCCAGCCCATCGTTTTATAGTGTTCGTACTCGTGTGTCCAGTTATCCTTGTTCGCAGAGACAAGGTACTTGAAGTATCCCCTCCGTTCAGCCTGGACCTTTGCCTGTGCCGGATCCTTCCATCCGGTTTTCACCGCTTCTGCCAGTTTCCTGCCGAGCTCCTTTGCCTGCTTCTCCGCGGGCACGATAGCCCCCGGGTCAGCGCCGAGGAGGACCCCCACCTTGCCAACAGTGGTCGCTCCAAGATTTAACAGGACCTGGTTCATGTAATCCGCTACCTCGTCTGCCATGGAACCACCAGCAGTCGAAACCGCACAGCCGTACTTCCCGGTAAAAGACTGGCAGTGGATCGAATCCGACATCCGGTCGAGCACGGTCTTCAACTGTGCCGTGACCGAGTTGATGTAGACCGGTGACCCGAGCACGATCCCGTCCGCGTCGAGCATCTTCTCAAGAAGCGCCGGCATATCGTCGTCGTGGATACACTCGCCTTTTACATAGCAGGTGCCGCATGCCCGGCAGTACTTGATCTCGAGATCGCAACAGTCCACAAACATTACGTCTGCTCCCACTTTGCGTGCCCCTTCGAGCACGCTTAATACGAGCCTGCGGGTCTGGCTCTTCTCTCCTTTCGGGCTCCCGTTGATACCGAGGATCTTCATTCTTGTTTCACCATTGAAATGATGCGTGCAGGGATGGATAAAGCTGATCGATGCTGGTAAATCCGGGACGGGTGCGATGTCCTGTGCCAACTCTTTGAAAAGATTTCCGGCAGTCACGGGGATACGCTCATTACCCGGCATCCCCCACCATCATGCATGGTGAGATGACGAGATGATCATCCGTAACAGTGCCAGTTATCCCCATGAACGCGTACTAGACCGTTCGATCCTTTGTGAACTCCTGCATCCCGATAAAGTGGCAGGGGCGGAGGCACTTGGCTGTAGCAT
>JAPKXU010000031.1 GCA_026394655.1 Methanoregula sp.
GGCCAGACGCTGGTCCTCCCGCACCTGACCCTGGGGGCGATGGTCCCGACAATCAATCTCTCCACCCTGCCGTTCTTCGCAACAATTGTCCTGCTCTTCGCGGGCATGGAGATGGCGGGATTTCATGCGCTGGAGACACGAAATCCCCAGAAAGACTTTCCCCGGGCGATGGCGCTGTCGGCAGCGATTATCGTTGTCTGCACCGTCCTTGCCACGCTTGCCATCGCCATTGTCATCCCCGCTGACCAGCTCAACCTTGCATCGGGCGTTATGCAGGCAATCCAGTACTTCTTCAATGCCGCCCATATCCCCGGGCTCGTGGCGCCGATGGCTGTGCTGATCACCCTTGGGGGGGTCGTGTCGCTGGCAGCCTGGCTGATCGGCCCGGCAAAAGGGTTGGGCATCGTAGCCGAAGAGGGCAACATGCCTCCGATGTTCAACCGGACCAACAAGCACGGGGCGCCGGTAGCCGTGCTCGTCATCCAGGCATTGATCGGTTCGGTCATCTCCCTCCTGTATGTATTTCTTCCGTCCGTCAACCAGGCTTACTGGATCCTCTCGGCGATGACAGTGGAACTGCTCTGTATCGTGTACATCCTTGTCTTTGCTTCTGTGATCAAGTTGCGGTACAGCCAGCCGGACAAGCCCCGGGCTTTCACGATCCCGGGAGGGAAAGTCGGGATCTGGATCGTTGGCGGTCTTGGTTTGTTCGGAACTACCCTTGCGTTTATCGTCGGGCTTATGCCTCCGTCATTCTTCGCGTCCAACTGGCTCATGTATGTATTCTCTGTCCTCCTCGGCACGTTCCTCCTCGCATTCCCACCGCTCGTATTCCTGAAATTCAGGCGGTCCGACTGGCTTATGCCTGCCGGGCAGGTTGAGGTGAAAAAATGACTGAATTGATTTTCAGACAACACACCGGGGGATACCTATGACCATGACACCCCGGCTCGAACACGGCCTTCTGCTCCTCCTCATCGTGATGATACTGGTCCCGGTCGGGCTCATCATCTTTGTATCAGGAGAAGTCCCGTACCGCATCGTCCCCGGAGAACCGGTCCGGGAGGCCGCACAAAACTCCGGAATTACCGTGACCAGCGTTAAGGATACCATGTGGAACCTGCCGGGTGCAACCGGCGGAAAACTGTATACACTCTCTGACAATGCGGGGAATATCCTCACGCTCTCAACGCAGACATTCGATAGCGCGGAGTCCCGTGACGGGGCCATCCGGATCTACAACGCCCATCCGGTGGGAAGGGGAAAACCGGTGGGGAGCTTGATTGTCATTGGTCAGCACGTGATCTACGTAACGCCAGCCAACAGCCCCATCCTGCAACAGATTGCACCGGAACTGAAAAAGAAGATCCCGCACTGATACTGGTAGAGCGTGGGATCCTCCTTCCGCTTTTTGCCGGGCCTGTCACAGGACCGGTTATTACCGGGGTTCCCTGATGTAGCCCTTGAACGCGGTCAGGGTTTTGCTGTTCATCATAACGGAAAAGTCCAGATCCATTACAGGGCTACTTCCCACAGAGGAAGTTGCCCGTGGATTCATATGATCCTGAAGAGTACATACTTTTCTCGAACCTGATAGCGGGAATATGATTAAATTAATACAATCTGTCAGAACGTGTGTGTAAAGATGGAGCCTGACAAGAGACTGGAGATGGACCCCCCAAGCGAAGGCAAGGATAATTTGGGATACATATTAAATGCTGAACTGGAGCTGGGAAAGCTGCTCTTTGTCGCAGGGGCACCGGGACAGCGGATCCTCGACTCGATCGCTTTTTTAAACGAGAAGCTGCACGGCGGTCACCTTCACATCTTCCTCGGCTTCGAAGCGCTCGTTATCACCATGGAGCACGGACGTGAGCGCCGGATCGCGATGTGCGAGTATGCCCTGCCGGTAAGAGTGAACGGCAACGCCATCACAGTGATCAGCCGTTACCTGCGATCTCTTCCTGACGGGGCAGACCCGGCTCGTATTACAAGCGACTTACAATCACTGAAGATCCCACAATCGGGTTCACCTCTCCTTGCGTTCGCTGCCCTGACCCTCTTTGCCGTAATCTTCGGCTTCTTCAACCATGCCGATGCATGGGCGCTTGTTATCATCGGTATCGCCGCCGGAATCGCCGGGCTGACCCGGATACTGGTCTTCCGGAAAGGGTATGGCTACTACCTGGCAATCCTTGCCACCACCCTTGTTGCCACGTGCTCAGCGGTGCTCCTGTCGCAGGTGATCCCGACAGCGACACCCCTTGTCTCCCTTATCATCCCCTGCATCATCGTCATTCCGGGTTTCCAATTGATCAACGGGGGGTGGGAGATCTTAAGAAACCACCTGAATATCGGCATCCCGCGCCTCGTAGTCTTCTTTAACGTCCTCGCAATCATGGCGGTGGGTCTGTTAGCAGTCCTCCTCGTTTACGCTCCGGGCGCAGATGGCGCCGGTCTCCAGTTCCCGCCGGGCTGGACGCTTGTTGTTGCCACCTGCATGGGCGCCTTTGCTGCCCTCTGTATCTGCCTTGTCATAAACGCCCCCCGGCAGACGATCCTTGTCTGCCTCCTCTGCGGGGCTGCCGGGCGCCTTATCCGTACCCTCGTAGTCGGTATCAACGGGGATGTGGCGCTCGCGGTGTTCTGCGGCACCCTCGTGATCTCGGTACTTGCACTTATTTTATGCCAGTACTGGCAGCTCCCGGTGGCTCTCCCGCTCGTCGCTGCATCGGTGCAGTTCGTGCCCGGCTATTACATCATCATCTGCCTGCAGGGTATGGCGGAGATCATCAGGTACGGCACGGCAGTCCCCTTCACGGTTGTCGCATCAATGATCTCGACGGGGTTGTTGTCGCTCTTTATCTCCGCTGCGATCATTATCGGCACCCTCTTGCCCCTGCTTATCCTGGGAAAGGACTCACGCTGGTGCTGACCCGGTGCGTCACAGCGGGAGGAATGGTGCCGGGCAAGAGTTCATCTCCCTCCATATGGAAACATTGTACCATGAGCCCACCCCTTATGATCGCAACGTAACAGGAGATCCCTTTGTTATTGTGTACCCGCAAATCCAATATCGATCTCATGAACAACAGACTCTGCTTTCTGGATAAGCTCTTCGGGAATTTCTGATAGCCCCATCTCCAACCGTATCTCGATCTGTTCGGATAATTCCCGGGCATTCTCCTTCGCATTGCCGTGTGCATAGTGGATAAGATCCTGGAGATAATTATAGGAGTTTGCAAGGTCTCCGGTTCTCAAATGTGTCAGGACGAGTGCCCCGGTCAAGTGAGCGGATCGTGAATAATCATGGGCAGTAGTACTGATTTTCAATGATTCCGTATAGGTTATCTGGAGGAACTTTGCGAGGGCATGCTGGAGTTCGGCGACCGACTGGTACCGTTCCGATGGCGTCTTATTCAGGCACTTCATTACGACCGGGTCCAGCACCTGTGCCTCGTGTTGGATCTCCCCGGGGACTTTCGGATCTTTTGTGGTGATATCCTTCCTGATACCGAGCATGCTCCCACCGGAAAACGGCAGTTCGCCCGTTAAAAGTTCGTAGAGGATTACCCCCAACTGCCAGATATCCGTCCTTTCGTCTTTTACGCCATTGTTGATCTGCTCCGGGGCTGCGTAGGTCAGCGTGAATGCCAGCGAGGTCGCGACGGTCATGTCAGTGAGTACCCGCGAGAGCCCCCAGTCCGAGATCTTGGGAATACCGTCTTTTATGAGGATATTTTCGGGTTTGAGATCACGGTGGACGATCTTCTGGGCATGGGCGAATTTAAGCCCTTCGCAGATGTTGAAAAGTATCCATGCCGCCTCTTCAGGTTCAACGGGTTTCTTTACGTCAGCGAGTGCGTTGTCACAGGGTTCCTCTTCAAGATACGGTATTGGCATGATGTTGAAGTCATAGAGTTTTACGATGTTCGTGTGACTGAGCTTCTTCCAGGTCTGCATTTCGGCGATGAACGTCTTTCCGGTCAGGGTATCAAGAAAGATGGGGATCTTCACCACAACGGGAGTCCCGTCCGTTCTTTTCGCCCGGAACACCCGTGCAAAGCCGCCTTTGCCGATATAGTTCCACTCGGGGTAGATGCCGGTGAGTTCCGGGGGGAGAGCATCAGGACTCGTCATTGTATGGGGGCTTTGACCGGGAAGGATGGGTTTTGACCTGACGAGCCGGACAGGCGCAGGCTGTATGTGTTCGAGAGAATCGACAGGTACGATCGCAGGAGAGACAATACCCACGTCCATGAGCACGGCGGTTGCCACCTCGCTGTTCTCAGTACAGGTCTCACCCAACCGGACGAGTACGGCATGCAGGGCTGAAAGTTTATACCGCGATGCCATTTCAGCGGTCTCTTTCAAGTGGTCCCTCGCCAATTCGTACTCTTCTTTTGCCTCAAGATAGCGTCCTTTCGCGTAGAACAGGTCGGCTTCCCGCATTTTCTCTTTAGCCTGTTCGAGCCGTGCTGTGACAAGCCCTCTCCTCGCATCCTTAAAGGGGGAAGCGGCATCAGTATTCTTTACAGCATTCTCTTCCAGTAACCTGATCGCAAGCAAGTAGTAATTCTCTGCAACGAGATACTTCCGGTTCCCGGAACAAACTGCTCCTTCGTTGATGAGTGCATGGGTCTTACCGAGGATAACCGATTCGATACCGGTATCCACACGGGCGATCTTCTTTTTGATTCCCGGTTGATCTTCGGTGAGCCTCTTCTCATCGGCAAATGCGAGAGCGCGAACGAAGTGCTCTTTTGCCTGTTCATAGTTGCTCCGGGCATCGTCAAATTTGCGGGCACGATAGTTTTTGTCTGCTGACGCAACCATTTGATCGCCGGTTTCAACATATTTTACGAGCTCGCACCGGTCAAGCGCCACTTCGCTCTCCCTGATGCGACCCCGGATCGCTTCCTTTGTCTTTGTTATCGTTTCGACAATACCTGTGTCGTGTGTATGCCGTGCAAATCTTTCTGCTTCGTCGTAGATCGCGAGGCTCTGGCTCCAGAGTTCTTTTGCATCGGCATATTTTTTCGCGTGGAACTGCGTATCGGCGCGTACTTCGAGATCGCGTGCTTCTGCGGATACGGACTCAAGCGTAGAGTCAACGAGCGCTTTTGCCGTTTTAATTGATTCTATTGCTTGTTTGAAATCCCCCTCGTCCAAGTACCGGTATGAGTCCGCAGTCAACCGGACCGCTTCAGAGGCATCGACGTGGTCGAGGTGCGAGTGGATATGCTTTGAGACGCCGTCGATGCCGTTCTTTATCCGCATTTTACGGTGATCTACCGTTTTCTCGCGGTATTTCTTCCGCCACGTACTGATTTTTCCCGATAATACAAGATAGATGACCACGAGTATGATACCTGCGAGGACGATTGGTATCCGATTCCGGATGATACCCGGCAGGAGATAGTACACAATCCCGATGATCACGGCGATCAACAGGATGATCCCCACCACTTTTAGACGGGTAAAAGAATGTACCATCTGTTTTTTCTACCTCATTTTCCTGTTGCAAACTTTCCTATTGTTCTGGTAGGATATCAATGCCACGAATACGGATATGAGTAATGGGGGTTGCGGGAGGTTGTCACACGTGGGGAGTCACCCGAGTGCTCGGTAAAAAACACAGGTGAACCAAGCAGGTTCAGCCAAACCACGATAAAAAAAGTATCCTTGATTCTCAGATCCTTTCTGATGAGATTTTGGCAAACGTGGCGGTGAAGATGCCAGGCATCGAGCGGATCTCGTCCATTACTTCGGCGGGCACTTCGCTGTCTATGTTCAAGACCATAAGCGCCTTCTCGCCGGGGTTGATGCGCCCCACCTGCATCCCGGCGATGTTGATGTTGCACTTCCCGAGGATCGTGGATGCCCTGCCAATAACACCGGGCTTGTCAAGGTGCCGTGAAACGATCACGTACCCTTCCGGGATCATGTCCATCGTGTAGCCGCCGACTGCGACGATACGGCTCCGTCCCTTGAAGAAAACCGTGCCACTGACGGTTTCTTCTGTCGTGTCCGTCTTGATCCGGATCGTGATCAGGTTCTTGAATCCGGCGGACTCCTGTGTCACGGTCTCGGAAACGGCAATGCCGCGTTCCTTCGCGATAAACTCCGCGTTCACGATATTGACCGGCTGCTGAAGAATGGGGTCAAGCAGCCCCTTCAATGCCAGCCGGGTGACGAACTTCATGCTGCCGGCAAACGCTGATAGTTCGCCGCCATAGATGCATTCAACAGACGCGAGCCTTCCCTGCACGAGTTGGATCGCAAACCGCCCCATCTTCTCTGCGAGCTGGGCAAACGGTTCGAGTACCTCTGCCTGCTCCGGTGGGATCATCGGCGCATTCACCACGTACTTCGCAGAACCCCCTTGCAGTACCGCGATGCACTGCTTCGCCACCGAGATAGCGACGTTCTGTTGTGCCTCAACCGTGCTCGCACCGAGATGCGGGGTGACGATGACCTGATCGAGCGTGAGGAGCGGCGATTCAAGTGGGGGTTCGGCTTCAAACACGTCGAGTGCCGCATCTGCCACCTTGCCGCTCTTGATCGCATCATAGAGCGCTTTCTCATCGATGATCCCACCACGGGCACAGTTGATGATCCGCACGCCATCC
>JAPKXU010000050.1 GCA_026394655.1 Methanoregula sp.
CGTAGATAAAGACACAGATCACAAGCACAAGAATGCCGGCAAGGATATGGCTGAGTTTCATAACAATTCTCCGGTTCTTGTATGATCGTTTTACCCATAAAAGCGTGGCGGGAATTTTAAATCATTTTCCTGATGTGTTGCCACCCGGTAATGCCACGAAAACCAAGTGATTCCAGCGGCGTGCCAGTTCACCTCATTCATGACACGCGAGTGCTGGTGTGACCGTCAATTTGTTCGCAGCATTGTTGAATCACTCTTCATCGGAAAAATGGGCAAATTCTCGTTCGCACTAACTCCGCCCTTTCTACATGGGAACTGCCGATGAACCGAAGATGCCACAACCATACGTGATGAAAATGTGCGAGACAGTCCCTGTGAAAATCCCCGGGCATTATCATTTTTCATGCCTGTATCCAGATGGGAATTACGTACGTTTCTTAAGAACCCCCGATGATCCGCCGATCGCACAAACATACGTCATGAAAATGTCGTGAGGCATTTTCATAAGAAATCATCCCCACTGTGCAGAAAATAAAAACATAAATGGTACCTTCACCAAGCAGAAGTCAGGGTGTCTGAATTGAATAAAACCTTCCCTTTCGTTATCGTCGTGTGTATTCTCCTTGGAGGAATCATCCTTTCTGCCGGATGCACGCAGCAGTCTGCCTCCACGGCAAAACCGGTTGATACACGATACAATCCCCCACCCCCGGCTGTCAGCACCGACCTTCAGGGCATCATCAGTTCCGGCATCACAAAAGCCGGGGTTCCCGGTATCCAGATCGCAATCTCAACCCCGCAATGGACATGGAATTCCGCGGCGGGCAATTCCTCCCTGTCTCCAGCAATTCCCGCACAACCGGACATGCGGTTTGTCATCGCAAGTGTCACTAAGTCCTTTACTGGAGTTGCGATCGCGAAACTTGTTGATGATGGAAAACTCTCGCTCGATGATCCTATCAACCGCTGGCTACCCGAAGATGTAGCGAAGAAAATTCCCAACAGCTCGGCAATCACCGTCCGCCAGCTTCTCGACCATACGAGCGGCATTGCCGATTACGATGAGATGGGAATCATCGATACCGAATTAGAAAGTCCGGATGCACCGGTATCCTACCAGACCGCGATGTGGCAGGGAATTAGCGCGAGCCCGTTATACCCCCCGGGAGCAGGATACACGTACTCAAACGTGAATTATATCCTTCTCACGCTTGTCATCGACAAGGCTGCCGGCGTTCCTTATGAGGATTACATGACCCGGAACATCTTTGTTCCCGCTGGCATGAACGACACGTTCATTCACCGGACAAACCAGATTCCCGGACCCCACATGGAATGCATTGATACTATTGGCAATACCAGCACCATGAAAGATTACACGAACGTCTATATCCAGTTCGATCGCGGTGCAGGGGATATTGTCAGCACGGCAGCGGATCTCAACCGTTTCCATCATGCGTTGCAGACAGGACAACTGATCAGCCGGCAGTCGCTCGCTCGTATGCAGGAGCCCGCACCTCAATCTATTGTTGTCACACCGATACCAGGTTCCGGAAACCTTACCTCAGGATCCGGTCTTGGGTATAGCATCATGCGTTATCCCCCGTCGTACAACCTCACCTTATACGGGCACCAGGGCGGGTATCCCGGCTCTAGTACATTCTGGTTTTACTGGCCGGAGAAGGATACCTACATTTCATTTAACGTAAATTCAATGATGAAAGAAGCAGGAGTACAGGAGAATATTTTCAATCCGGTCCTCGTCTACTTGTCGAAGAAATAAGAACTATATTCATTTTTTATACGAAACCGGCTCGCGGCATCTTCAGGTTTTTTGGTGTGCAGGCGGACGCTTTCATGTGCGTTTTTTTTATATCACCACATATCCGGCAGCGTTTCCATCCGGGTAGATTCCTCCCGTTCTCTCAATGCCCCAATATCATCATGCCACCCGGTCAAGTCCGTGATACCCAGGAACGTACCCTGAAAAATAGGAATTTACTTTCTTCTCCCTATAACCATGAGAAGCCCAACTGCGAGTAATACGATTCCAATCCCCGGTGCTGCCTTTTGTGTCGGCGTGGAGGTTGCTGAAGTTGCTGCCGGAGTTTGCGGTTTCTGCTGTGAATCCAGCCATTTCAGCGCGTAAGTAAGCTGGACGTCCTCGCCCGCCATGGACCGGGCAACGGTATCCTCGTTCAACGGCACCCGGATCTGCGGCGCTACCCCGCCAACGAGCGACGCATTGCTGTCGTCCTGGATCATCCGGTTCTGGTCAAGCGACGCCCCATCAGGGAACGCGATGATCAAACCAAACGGCATGATAGCCTGTGGTGCATTCATACCGAACGCACCGTTCGTCCCGTACCATGAGATGATCTTTCCGGTTCCGGAATTCGCAAACATCAACGGGAGCCCCTCACCCGAACTGATGGTGTACGGGCTTACCATGACCGCGATCGGTCCTTTGTAAGCGTTCGGTCGGGGTTGTGTCCAAGCCTCTGAGGTAATGGCGAACTGTTTGGCGCCGGGGTCGTACTTGGTGGCATATTCGTAGAAGACCGGTTTATTTACAAACCAGCCGGCAAAACAGGACGCAATGTTGTCGTCCCCGCCTCCATTGTACCGGAGGTCGATGACGATACCCGGCGTATTGTTTGCCATCGCGGAGAGCATTGCCGCTTTAAATGGCTGGTATGCCGGATAGCTCTCGCCATAGATCGCAATATACGAGTACCCGCCCGGCAGCGTCCGGTAGGTTACAGTATCGTTACTCAACTGTGGCTGCACATCGTCCCATGGATGAGCGGTTCCGACATCTTTGACCTGCTTTCCAAGAAAAGTAGTGGTTTTCGTAAGCGTGTCGTATCCATCGTCAGACGCGGTGAGATTAATGGTCCGGGACGGTGAACCGGCACTCGCGAGAACAACTGTGGCAGGAGTCCCGACCGGTGCCCGCGTGAGGAACCGTTGTTTCTGGAGGAGGATGCCTTCAGCAGTGGATGGTTTTGTAGCCGACCAGATATGGGGCGTTGCATTGATGGCATCAGCAACAGGTTTCCCGTTCCATGCAATCACATGGTCCCCGGGACGGATGCCTGCGATATCAGCCGCACTCCCGTTCGCGACATAACTTACGCCGAACTTCCCGGAATCGAGCTGCGTCACCGCAAAACCGAACCCGCCGCCAACGTCAGCATACTTCGCGCCAAAATCACTGTCTGCCAGGACACCGACATGGGCGTCCGGGATTTCGAACAGGTATTGGCGGAGAGCCCGGTAATACAAAGCTTTGTCCTGATTCTTCTCGGCATCGGCAATCTTTGGTGCATAGGTTTTGTAAAGCGTGTCCCAGTCGATGGATCTCCATTGGGTGAATGCATATCTCTCTTTCATGAGATTATGAAGGCTAAGGAACGCCGAGCTCGCCGGGAGCATGCTGAAGTCGGCGTATGGGGTTAGGTTTTTTGCAATCTGCGAGTTTGCCGCCTCCGATTCCACATTATACGCAGTCTCATTGTTCAGCTCGAACGGGACGCAGGTATCCTTCCAGACCATCCCGCAGCTTGGGCAGTCAGAAGAGCCGACGGACTGTGCAGTGACAGGGAAAATCAAAAAGACAAGGAGGGCAGAAACAAGAAGTCCTGCGATAACCAATGAATTTTTCAAACTCTGCATGGATTATTCCTCTCTACGACAACCCGGGAATTGCCCGCAACCCCGCGATCGTTTGAGTATTTTATCTGATTCACCTGAGACGGTAAAAGATTTGCCAATGTTTTTTTAGTTCAATATAAGGTATGTCCATTCATTCTTTGCAGCGCTTGTCTCCCGAACCCGGATATAAAGCCCGCACTGCACTAAAACCCTCCCCCACATGACATAACAAGCCAATCCATTAAGCTCTTCGTCAAAATGTGTGAGTCAGAGAATTGATTTATTCAGATTACACGCAGTCACAAAAACCGCCTTGCAGACCCCCATCAGGAGGGGGAAATCCTCCAATGCCGTGATTAGATAGTGGCAACCGAAATGATGCTATTATGGGACTTATTTTTGCCCACACAAAATGACGATAAGCAAATCCATTATATCCCACGAATGCACAAAACAGCATCACATGGACACTGCAATTCGCGATCGTTTTACTACCGCGTGGCAGAAGTACTGCCCCGGTGCAGAGCTGCCTGTCACATTTGAGATCAGTGATGAATACAACATAACAGAACAGGCAAAACCCCCAAAAGGCTGGCGGTGCATCATCTGTGACCTTGCACGGGTGCGACGCGGGAAATCGCTCGTCTTTGACCGTTCATCAGTTACCTGCAACGGTGGTTTGTTTTATCTTGGTTACGACACGCAGCGCACCGAACACTTTCGGTACTTCCTTTCACAGGGAAAACCAGGGGTGGTTGAAGGGGAACGGTACAAAAATACTCCGGAGATCGTCGATGAGATGGACGCACGGCACGAGTCCCCCCACCTGCCCGGCAAATACTACACATTCAAACGCTGGGATATGCTCACAGAGACCGATAATCCTGATGTAGTGATCTTCTTCGCCCGCCCTGAAGTGCTGTCATGCCTCTTTACACTTGCAAACTTCGACCGTGCTGAGCCGAATGGTGTCATCGCTCCATTTGGTTCCGGGTGCTCTTCCATCGTCCACTATCCCCGGCTGGAACAGAAGAGCGATCACCCACGTGCAGTGATCGGCATGTTTGATCCATCAGCACGCTCCTGTGTTCCGGTTGATGTCCTGAGTTTCGCTATGCCGATGAAGAGATTTTTGATGTTAATCGATTACATGGACGAGAGTTTTCTTGTGACAAAGACGTGGAACAAAGTGCAAAACAAGATCCTCCGGAGCAACACGCTGCATTCACAATAAGGTGGCATCGTCGCGTCCGGCAAAAAATCTTTCCGGTTGCGCAATGATTACAGACTAACGTAATCTAGTATCCTCCTTTTTTTAGTCTCTGACGGGCGAAAAACATTTCGTGAAAAACCCGGGACTGGGGTCACAGAACAGAAATATCCGGGACAATAATTGCACTCGCATCGTTACCGGGACTATCGTCGTTAAAAAAAAGTTACCGGTTCCGCCGGCAGATAAAGATCAGCCCAACGATACCGATACTGAGCAGACTAATCCACTCAGGCAGCGGCTGGAACGTGGGCTTGGGTGTGGGCTTTGTTGTTGGGGTCATGACCGTATTAACCGGCGTGACCGGGGTAGGTGGGAGTTGTTTTGCCTCAATCGTTTGTGCAGCAGTCGTCAGCTGTGGGGCTACAGTCGGAGAATTCGTGCGCACATCTTCAATAAACGTGATGGTCTTGTCCCCACTTGTCACTTTGCCGATCCGGGCTGTTGGATCAGTCGCGTTGTATGAATCACTCATCGAGTTCAGGTTCTGCGTGAGACTGAACGTATAGGTACCGGCTGGATAGATGATCGAGCCATCGGCACTCCGGGCGTTCCTGTCCCAGTCTTTACCAGCACTCCACAAATACGGTGACGTGGTGACGGCAGGATGTATCTCAACATTTAAGATTTGGGTATTTTTTCCGCCAATATTCCCGGTATAAATCTGGGTGAGGGGGAGCCCGTTTGGTTTCGTGAGTGTAACGGTGAAGAACTGCAGGTCGCTTGGGTTATAGTCCGGTCGCGACTGGTACTTTCCCGCGAGGTACAGGTTTGTATCGATCCGGTACGTGATATTTGTGGACATGGGGACCGATTGACCGGTGACATCCCGGTTATTGGTCACATCCCACACCTTGAGATCGAGCTGTGGCTCCATCACGTCAAAGACGAGGACATTCGGAGCTTTGTCGTACGTGTACCATTTTCCGGTACGCCCGGTAAAAATATCCGGGCTTATGGAAAATTTTGCCATATCATCTGTGCTGATGGTGATGGTTTTGTCCGGTGTCACGCTGGTATCAGTACTATTCGCCCACCATGCGAGCACGCTATGCCCGTTCATGCCGGAAGATATATCGAGATCTCTTTCACCAATAAAGACTGGCGCACCCGCTGCAATCTTGTGCAGGTTGGCAGAAACAGGGACAACAAGGATTAGTAAGGCACAGAGAAAAACGAGAATCCGGTATCTATTCATGAAAAGTAATTTCAAAACCCTTATGATAAAGATTATGACATTGATTTGATCAGGCACTGTAACCCGTGATGAGGTTCCCTAATGGGAATACTCCTTATGAGATCTGCCATGTTACCCCGCAGAGCACCGTCATACAGAAAACAAAAGACCGGTGTATTGTTATACACACGATGTGCGCGGCATCATATCCCGTGCATATCTTTCGCACCAGATCGGCGGATGTACCTTGAAATGATCGAATACAAGAGCACAAAACACCATACGGTGTACAAGGACTGATGCGCATGGACGAAAACCACACTATCTGGATCGAGAAGTACCGCCCGGCACACCTTACCGAAATTGTCGGGCAGGACGAGATCGTGGAGCGGCTCTCCTCCTACGTCAGGACCAAAAACCTCCCGCACCTCCTCTTCACCGGGAGTGCTGGTGTTGGGAAGACTACTGCGGCGGTCACGCTCGCACGGGAGTTCTTTGGCGAAACATGGCAGATGAACTTCCGCGAATTAAACGCGTCCGATGAACGGGGTATCGAGGTAGTACGAAACCAGATCAAGCAGTTCGCCCGCACTTCCCCGCTTGGAGACGCAACTTTTAAAGTACTCTTCCTTGACGAAGCTGATGCACTCACGACCGACGCCCAGTCGGCACTGCGGCGCACAATGGAGACGTATGCCCAGACCTGCCGGTTCATCCTTTCCTGTAACTACTCCTCAAAGATCATCGACCCGATCCAGAGCCGGTGCGCGATCTACCGGTTCAAACCCCTCAGCGCGCATGCAATAAAAACGGAGATCAGCCGGATTGCTACCCGTGAAGGGTTGTCCGTAACTGCGGGCGCACTGGATGCGATCGTGTACATCGCTCAGGGAGATATGAGGAAAGCAATCAACGCGCTGCAGGGTGCGGCGATCATCAGCCCGGAGATCGAAGAGAAGCGGGTCTATGCGATCACGTCAAATGCACGCCCTGATGAGATCGAGGATTTACTTGCAGTCTCAATTTCGGGAGATTTTGATGGCGCGGAATCGCTTCTAGCGAACCTCCTGCACGAACGGGGAATCGCCCCGAACGAACTGATCAACCAATGTTACCGAACGCTCGTCAAGCGAAAGATGGACCGGAGCTTAAAGGTGCAGATGATTGATCTGCTTGGCGAGGCGGATTTCCGGTTGTCAGAAGGGGCAAACAGCGATATCCAGATGGAAGCGCTGATCGCACGGTTCGTGCTTGCCACCCAGAAGAACCCGTGAGGACTTGTTGTGGAGAAGACTGCTGATAAAAACGAGGCGGAACGATCCGAGGACTGGAGCCGGTTCTTAAAGAGCCGGTACAAGAAGCAGATTGGTGAACTCTCCCGCGAGTATCCTTATAAGCGGTCGCTTGTTATCGATTACCGGGACATCGAACGGTTCGGCAAAGCCGGGATTGTCCTCGCTGATGAACTTTTAGAGAACCCTGGCGCGGTACTCGAAGATGTCTGGGACGCAATAAAAGACAACCAGTTGATCCGTACAAAGGATGGCAAAGAACCGCGCGGGATCAATATACGGTTCACCAATCTCCCGAAAAAGACGGCGATACGAAACATCCGGTCCGAGGATATCAACAAATTTGTTTCTGTTGAGGGCATCCTCCGGAAGATCACCGAAGTCCGACCCCGTGTTATTGAAGCGATCTTCAAATGTCCTGCCGGGCACTTCACAGTAAAGAAACAGAAGTACGGTAAGTTTATCGAACCTGACGGATGCTCTGTAGATGGCTGCACGTTCAAAAAACTGGAACTGATCGCGAAACGTTCCAAGTTTGTCGATTCCCAGAAACTCCGTGTTCAGGAATCTCCTGAAGGGCTCCGGGGCGGGGAACAACCCCAGACGCTCGATATCGATGTGACTGACGACCTCGCGAACAAGGTAGCGCCGGGCGATCGGGTGATTATAAACGGTATCCTCCGCTCGATGCAGCGCATCGTGAAAGGCGAGAAGAGCACCGTCTTTGATATCTTCCTTGAATGCAACTCGATCGAGATCGCAGAGAAGGAGTTTGAAGAGGTCGAGATCGATGAGACAGCAGAAAACGAGATCAAAAAACTTTCCACAGACCCGCAGATCTACCGGAAGATCATCCACTCGATCGCACCCACCATCTACGGCAACGAAGACGTGAAAGAGGCGATTGCCCTGCAGATCTTTGGCGGCATCGCAAAGGACATGCCGGACCAGACCCGGCTGCGCGGCGACATCCATGTGCTCCTCATCGGAGATCCCGGTATCGCCAAGAGCCAGCTGTTGCGGTACGTGGTGAAACTTTCGCCGCGTGCGATCTACACGAGCGGGCAGTCCTCCACCTCTGCCGGGCTCACGGCAACTGCGGTAAAGGACGAGTTCGGGGACGGGCGCTGGACACTCGAAGCAGGGGCGCTTGTGCTCGCCGACATGGGTATAGCTGCCGTCGATGAGATGGACAAGATGGAGAAGGGGGATCGCTCCGCGCTGCACGAGGCGATGGAGCAGCAGACCATCAGCGTTGCAAAAGCCGGGATCACGGCGACCTTAAAGTCCCGGTGTGCCCTCCTGGGTGCCGCGAACCCGAAGTACGGGAGGTTCGACATGTACGGCGACATCTCCGACCAGATCAACATGCCCCCGTCCCTCCTTTCCCGTTTCGATCTCATCTTTATCATGACCGATATACCGGAGCAGAAACGTGACCTTGCGATCGCTGAACACATTTTAAAGGCACATACTGTCGGGGAACTGATGGCGCAGCACAAGAAAACGCCCATTCCCGGGGTAACGGATGAGTACATCCAGCAGCAGTTGAAGCCGGTGATGCCGGACATCGATCCCGGGCTCTTCCGCAAGTACGTCGCGTACTCGAAACGCTCCTGCTTCCCGCTTCTCTCGCTCGAAGCAAAGGAGGCGCTTGTCTCCTATTATCTCAAGCTCAGGGGTATCGCAGCGCCAAACAAGCCGGTGCCGGTGACTGCGCGGCAGCTCGAGGCGCTCGTACGGCTTGCCGAGGCAAGCGCCCGTATACGGCTCTCAAACACGATCGAGCTTGCCGACGCAGAGCGTGTCATCCATATCGTGGACGCCTGCCTGCGCCAGATCGCATATGATGCGAAGACCGGAAACTTTGACATCGACAAGGTGGTAACAGGCATATCGAAAGAGAAGCGGGACATCGTGCGGGTGATCAAGGACGCGATCCGCGACATTGGCGGGGAAGGACGTCGTGCCGCAATCGAACAGGTGATCGAAGCGGTGGCATCCAAGGGGTTCGCCCATGACAAGGTGCGGGAGGGGATCGATATGCTTCTCCGTAATGGTGAAGCGATGGAACCCAAGTCGGGGATCATCCAGTTAATCTGATGTGGTAAAACGAACCGTTGCGACTCCAAAAAGAACCATATGCAACGGGATACTGCAATTGCTGCGAAAAAACGAAGCGGACGTGTGGAGATGACAATGAAAAGCGACAGGGAACTGGCATGCTTTGAAGCGGGGATCAAACTCGGGGCGCTCTATCACCAATGGGTAGGGACACCTATATCCAGAAAATCAGCGGAGAGCGTGGAGACCGCGATTGAGAAAGCGGTAGTCCTTCAGCCGTTTGTGGAAGAGATCACGGTGCGTCTCGACCGGAAACTGATGACAGAGAACGTCTTTGGGTACAGTGAACTGTCGGGGCTGATGTTTGACGTTGAAATCACGACACGCGTCGGGTTTGCGTATTGCCGTG
Organism: Methanoregula sp.; assembly: GCA_026394655.1. GTDB lineage: Archaea > Halobacteriota > Methanomicrobia > Methanomicrobiales > Methanospirillaceae > Methanoregula. The sequence continues at coordinate 9,870 of JAPKXU010000050.1, forward strand.
CACGACTTCACCCGGATGCAAAATATCCCCTGATGCAGATCGTGGAGTGTCATGAAATCCCCCACATTTCCCATCACTGATGACCATATCCACCTCGACCCGTTGAACGGACGGGGTATCGCGGCGGCAAAGGATTTTTTGCACGCTGGGGGCACTCATCTCTTTCTCGTCTCAAAGCCGTCATGGTCGCTCTCGGTTCACCCGGATTGCGGCGCTGACTATGCACGAGTCTTTGACGAGACACTCCGCGTCGCTGAACTGGTATCAGCTACCGGGATTGTCGTTTTTCCGGTGCTTGGCGTGCACCCGGCAGAGATCAGCCGGCTTGCGGAACGAATGCCTCTCCCCCGTGCTGCGGAAGTGATGCAGGAAGGGCTTGACTGTGCAGCCCGGTATGTCCGGGAAGGTCGGGCTGTTGCACTCAAGAGCGGCAGACCGCATTACGAGGTCACGACAGAGGTTCTTGCAGCATCGAACATTGTCCTTGCCCATGCACTCACGCTTGCTCACGATTGCCGGTGCGCCCTCCAGGTTCACGCAGAGACCGGTCCGTGCAGTGATATCATCGGCATGGCACAAACAGCCGGTGTCCCGGTCGAGCGTGTAGTGAAGCATTACGGTTCACCGGATACACCACTGCACCCGTCACTCATCGCAAAGCACGAAGCAATTCCGGCAATGGCGCGGGAACACCGGGTGTTTACGATGGAGAGCGATTACATGGACGAGAACTCGCGACCCGGTGCGGTGATTGGTCCGAAATCGGTACCGAGGTTCACGAAGAAATTGCTCGATGCAGGATTAATTGATGAGGATGCCTGTCACCGGATCCATGCGGAAACCATCGAACGGGTGTATGGGGTTACGATCTCCCTTGCCTGACGCTCCAACTCACACTTTTTAATCCCTGCCTGTCAATTAGTGATCAATGTTTTTGAAGATCCACCGTTCGCCCGGCTGCCCGGACGTGATTGCTGTCTGTGATGCTGAACTGTTGAACACGACCATTACCCATGGCGATCTCGCGGTGCAGGTGCATGACAGTTTTTATGGCACGCAGCGCGTGAATGCGGCTGAGGTTGAAGAGGCATTGAATAAGGGAGATAGCATCAACCTCATGGGGGAACGAGTGGTTGCCATTGCTATCAAAATGGGACTCGCTGGCAAGAACGACTGTATCATGATCGGTCAGGTACCTCATCTCCAGATCTACAACTTATGATGACATCCAACGAATGCGGTGAATCTGATCAGGATCAGATTCAAAATCATAACAGCGACTACGATAATCACGATGATCAAAATCAGGTGCTTACCGGTTTTTCGCAGGAAGGAGTGTAAGTATGGCAGAACAAGAACCATCAGCGCTTAAAAATATCCAGCAGCGGTTCTGCCCCAAGTGTGGGAAACCATCGGAAAATGACGGGCTCTGCAACCAGTGCCGGGTAAAAAATACTGAATGGGTTACCTGTGATCGGCGGGTGACACATATCCATTGCCCGAGTTGCGGTGCGGCAAAACAGGTGAATACCTGGACAGATACAGACCGGGAACGAGCTGATCTGGCACCGGAACTGGCACGGAGCGCGGTACACTTTCATCCCGATGTGAAGCGATCTTCAATCGCTGTCACCGTGCTGGACCTGAGTGTCAACCGTTCCCGCGCCACACTCATGATCAAAGGGACGCTCTATGGGCTTCCGGTTGAGAAGGAATGTACGGTCGAGCTCGCGTGGCACAAAGAGCAGTGCGACCGGTGCAACCGGATCACTGGCAGTTATTACGAAGGGCTCGTGCAGGTCCGGGCAGAAGACCGGCTGCCAAGTCCGTTTGAGATCCAGACTGCGGGCACGATCGCGACACATCTTGAAGATTCGCTACAGGCAGGGGGCGAGCGTTTGTCCTATATTTCGGATGTTACTGAGACAAAGGACGGGCTCGATATCACGGTTGGTTCCCAGCACATCGGTTTATTAATTGTTCAGGGAATCACCGCACAGCTCGGAGGCAGGTATACCACGCACCCGAAACTAGTCGGCGAAAAGAACGGCAGGCAGCTCTTCCGGATCACATACCTCGTTCGCCTTCCATATTACCAGAGGCACGATGTCGTGCTGGTCGGGAAAAATTATGCCGAGGTGGAGCAGGTCGAGACACGCCGGGTGAGGATCTTCGATCTCACAGAGGGCAGGGGTCGTTCGATCAATACTGATATGGTCACTCGGCGGATCGGGAATGCGCGGTTGGCAGAGCAGGCACTTGTTGCGTATGTCACCGGTGACATGGTAGGCGTGCTTGATCCCGTTACCTGTGCGACAACTGAATGCCGGAAGATGCCGTGGCTTGAGACAAAAGCCGGGGAGTATGTCCATATCCTGCGGGATGGCGCACGGCTCGTCCTTGTCAGGTGAAGGATGAGAGTTCGGGCTGTGCCAAAGGACCAGCTCCCGAAAATTTCCGGAGAGAGCTGGATCGACCGGAACCGGAGCCCGTATGCGGAGGGAGAGACTGCATGGGTTCCGGTGCGGGACGGCGAGCCATACACCCGCGAGATCCCGGAACGCTGCCGGTACGCGGGCAGGGGATTTGTCATGATCGGGAACGTGGCGGTATGCCACGGGAAAAGACCGCCCCAAAAAGAAGTTGACGAGATTGTCAGCTTCCGTCATCCGGATGGGGTTCTCTGGATCGATGCGCTGGAGGATGCGACCCGTACTCCAAAGACTGAGGTGCTCTGGGGCACTGCCGGGGAGGTATGCCACCGTGAAAGCGGGTATGTCTACTTCCTTAACCCCCGCACCGTCATGTTTGCGCAGGGGAACCGGAACGAGAAAATGCGGATGGCGAGGCTCGTCCGTGACGGGCAGACTGGTGCGCGGGTGGCGGATATGTTCGCCGGTATCGGGTACTTCACTATCCCGATGGCAGGAAGCGGTGCCTCCGTTCATGCGATGGAGATAAACCCGGTGGCATTTGGATATCTCACGCGCAATATCGAAGAGAACCATCTTTCCGTGCAGGTGCAGCCGGCACTTGGAGATTGTCGGGATCTCATGACCGGCGAATATGACCGTGTCGTGATGGGGCACTTTGATGCAATTTGCATGCTCCCAAAGGTCATGAAACATGTGCATCCCGGGAGCGTTATCCACGTCCACAGCATCGGTGCTGTAGAGAATGAGATCAAAACTGTCATTGAAGGCGCAGGTTTTTCTGCCACGATCGAAGTACATAAAGTGAAGAAATACCGCCCGCACGAATGGCACCTCGTGCAGGATGTGGGATTATCATGACCATACAGACGCTTGCCGGTAAACAGATCGTGATCGGTGTAACGGGGAGCATCGCTGCCGTTGAAACGGTGAAGCTCGTCCATGCGCTCCGCCGCAAGGGGGCAGATGTCATTCCAATCATGAGCGCTGCGGCGCAAGGGATTCTCCATCCTGATGCACTGACCTATGCGAGCGGACACCCGGCAATCATCCGGCTGTCAGGTGCGGTGGAGCATGTCACGTACTGTGGGGATGGTGGGAGTGCTGCACTCCTGCTCATCGCGCCCTGCACGGCAAACACGATCGGCAAGATCGCGTGCGGGATTGACGATACCCCGGTCACCACGTTTGCAACGACTGCGCTTGGCAGCGGCAAACCGCTCGTTGTCGTTCCCGCGATGCACCACAGCATGTACCGGCACCCGGCGGTGTGTAAGAATATCGAGACCTTAAAAAAGTGGGGCGTCGAGGTTGTCGACCCGTTAATCGAAGAAGAGAAGGCAAAGATCGCGGGCACTGATGAGATCGTCCTCCGGTGCGAGCGCGCTCTGATGGGACGCCCGTTAAAGGACAAGCGCGTCCTTATCACGAGCGGGCAATGCCGTGAGCCGGTTGATGATGTCCGGGTGTTGACGACTCGGTCCAGCGGGCTGATGGGGAGGGAACTGGCACTCCAGGCATTCCGGTTGGGGGCAGATGTGACGATTGTCCATCACGACACTGCCCCCTGTGTAAAAAACATCGCGGTCGAGACTGCAGGGGAGATGCGGGAAGCAGTGCACCGGTGTCTCCGACAGAATGGTGCAGACTATTACATCAGCGCGGCGGCGATCTCGGATTTTGCCCCGAAGAGAACGAAAGGAAAGATCCCAAGCGGCAGACCGTTGAAACTGGATCTCGAACCCCTCCCAAAGATCCTTGATGAAGTGGCAAAGGAATATATGACAAAAATCATCGCGTTCAAGATCGGGGAAAATACGGAGAAACAGGCGAAGGCGATGCTTGGGAAAGGCGCTGTAATGGTCGTGACAAATACTCCGGAGACCATGGGAAGCGAGCGAGGGGAGTATATCTGCCTGACAAAAGAGGCCCGGGTGCCGGTATCGGGCACAAAAGAGGAGATCGCTACTGCAATCTGGGATGTGATCTTTAAGGAAGTACCGGTAAGGCGCGAAACTTTATCTAAAAAATGATTTTTCGAACTGGGTCACCGCACGTTTTAGGATCCTTCAGCCGTTTGAAGCAGGTAGATTTTTTCAATCGATTTTCTTACGAGAAAGGTAAATGAGCCGCCGCGGGGGCGTCCCTTCGGGCACGGCGGAATCCTCGTTCGCGAGGGTTTGAGGTCGGAGCGAGATCTCCCAATCAACATGATACATCAAAATGAATTTTCCACCATATTTCACTAAAGAACTGGTTAATCGTTGCGAGACCCGTTTGCATTTCCACTTGCTGCCGAACTATTCCCCACAGACCCTTCCCGAATTCCCCCTAGTGCCAGGACAATAAACGGGTACCAGATACACAAAAATCCCTCGCCAACCGGTGATCGCAACTCCTTAAAGCACCGCACACCAAACCTCTTCACACATACTGCTGACAGCCATGACTCCTCCATCTGTGACTGCATTCTGTCCGGGGCATATCTCCGGGTACTTCAAGCGCGTTGACGGGCACGATCTGGCAACCACGGGAAGCATTGGCGCCGGCATCGTTATCGATGAAGGGGTGACTGCCACTGCCCACACCTCCCGCACGCCAGTCGTCCGTATCGAGCAGATCGACCGGAACGGTCGGCGCCATGAGATTGCGCAGGACTCACCGCCTATCATCTCTGCCATGAACCGCATCGGTATATCGGCATCGGTTGTCACAACATGCCGTCTTCCTATCGGTGCCGGTTTCGGGCTCTCCGCAGCCGCACTGCTGGCGAGCCTGACCGCCATAAACCGTCTGGCAGAATGTAGCATGAACCCGGAGGAGATCGCAGAGATCGCGCACGAGACCGAGGTCACCTACCGCACCGGGCTCGGGGATGTCGCTGCGTGCCAAGGGGGCGGGCGGGTAGTCCGTTCCGGTGCGGGGATCAAAGGACAGATCGAACGCCGGTATGATCTTACCGAACCGCTCTTTGCAGTCAGTTTCGGACCCATCCACACACCAACTGTACTCGGTTCACCAGCACAGATGGCACGGGTGACTGCTGCATTCCCTCCGGCATCGCCCGGAAGCGTCGCAGATCTTTTCCGGCTCTCCCGTGAATTTGCGGAGAAGAGCGGGCTCGTAACCCCGAAAGTGAGAGAAGTGCTTCTCGCGTGTGACACGGTCAATGTCCCGGTGAGCATGACGATGCTGGGAAACGGTGTCTTTGCCTATGGAGCCCGCGCTGGTGCAGTGCTCCGGGCATTTGGCGAGCTATACGAGATGCATATGGCTGAATGCGGTGTCCGTATCGTGGAGACATCGCCATGATTCCTCCGGATCACCCGCGGTACCGGTCGCTTGTTGTCCGCGAGCGGATGGCAGCATGTGCACGACAGGGTATCGTCTCGTGGGAAGGGCTCACGGCACACGGGCGGGGCGAAGCGTTCGATTACCTGATTGGGGAGCGGACAACCGACAGCGCACGTGTTGCCGAGCGGACTGCTGCCGCGATGCTCCTCGCTGCACGCCATCCGGTCATCTCCATCAATGGCAACACCGCGGCTCTTGCCGCGCCGGAGATCGCCGCGCTCCAACGTGCCTGCGGGGCTATCGTTGAGGTGAACCTCTTTCATCGCACCGAAGAGCGTGTCCGGCAGATTGAGGCACTGCTTCGTGACGCGGGGGTTGCTGTATTCTCCGGCGAGGCTGAACAACTGCTCCCACTCTCCCATGACCGGGCATGGTGCCGTAGAGAGGGGATGTATGCGGCTGACCTGGTGCTCGTCCCGCTGGAGGATGGCGACCGGTGCGAAGCGCTTGTCCGCATGGGAAAAAAAGTAATCGCGATCGATCTCAATCCACTCTCCCGAACTGCCCGGACAGCCACCCTCACCGTTGTCGATGAACTGACACGCGCTCTTCCGGCAATTGCCAATGCCTGCACGGCGCTCTCTGTATCCGAGAGAAAACACCTCATTGACTCACTGGACAACCATTATCTTTTGCAAGAAGCAATTGTTGAAATGACTACGAGGCTTGCACATGCTCTGGACTGAGAAGTACCGCCCCACCCGGCTTGAGGAGATCTGCGGGCAGGAGCCGGTAACAAACCTGCTCTCGTCATTTGCCACATCCGGAAATGTGCCGCATCTCATGCTCACCGGTCCGCACGGGACCGGGAAGAGCGCTGCCATCGAGTGCTTTGCGAAAAAACTCTACGGGGAGAATTGGGAGATTAACACTTCCGTCTTCCAGACTGCTGACCTCTTCTCGCAAGGTAAAAAAATGCTGGAAGAGGATGAGCGGTATGCCCACCTGTACCAGAAAAGCCAGAGCCTGATTGTTAATTTCAAGTATATCCTCAAGTGGTATGCTTCGATGCGTCCTCTCGATGCGGCATTTAAACTGATGGTTTTTGAAGATGCCCACGCACTCACCCGCGACGCACAGCAGGGACTGCGCAGGATCATGGAACGCTACAGCGGCACATGCCGGTTCATCTTCTCGACGACAAACCAGAGTGCGATCATCCCGGCAATCACGTCACGGTGCCTACCGCTCTTCTTTTCGCCGGTCAACACGGATGTGATAAGCTCCCGTTTAAGTATGATCCGGGCGCAGGAGGATGGCGGGGCGTTTCCCTGCTCTGACGATGATCTCGAGCTCATTGCACAGGCAGCCCAGGGGGATCTTCGTAAAGCAATACTGTTACTCCAGGTTGCTCTCCAGCACGGGCAGTGTCAGGATGTATCCGGAATTTCCCAGTCTGAGACCGGCACCATTACTGCTTCAGCCCTTGATGCGATCCGTAAAGGAGATCCTCGTTCAGCAATCCTCCAGTTCGAGTCACTCATGATTGATTACGGGCTCTCTGCACGAGAAGTGCTCTCACTGGTCCAGCAGATTACACACCGGGATTATAACCATCCTCGTCTCGCCATCGCCATTGCCGACGCAGATTACCGTGTCGGGCACTGCAACAGCGAGTACGTCCAGATCGATGCCTTTGCAACAGGCATCAGGGATGTCTTTGTATGAGTACAGCAAAGCAGGAGAAGATCCAAGAGCACTATGACGCAATCGCCGATATATATGATAATCATTACGATCTTCCCCATGGCAGGTGCTACCATACGCACATCAGCCGGCACCTGATGCGGTCGCTCCCCCACGGTGCTGCACTGCTTGACATCGGGTGCGGGACAGGGCTTTTTATTGAGAAATATATGAGTGCCGGCGGCAACGCGGTGGGAATTGATCTCAGCCAGCGGATGATCGAGCGCGCCCGTCTCCGTTGTGCAACATCAGATTTTATGATAGGGGCGGGAGAGACCATTCCCTTTGCTGACAATTCGTTTGATGCCGTTTCAAGCCTTCTCGTCTTCAGTTACCTGCGGGATCCGGAATCGATGCTCCGTGAGGCATACCGGGTCCTTAAACCCAGAGGTACCATCGCCATCTGCACACTCGGGAAAAAACTCATCACCCGCGGGATTCCGGCACTCTACCTGATCAGCGAGAAGATGAAGGTTAAGCATGTAGTCATGAAGGATTTCGGGGAGCATTACTATGATGAGGGCGAGATGTACGATATTTTTTCTTGTGCCGGATTCACGAATATCCGGGTAACATGGTGCTCGTTTGCCCATATCGACATGATCGACCCGCTCTTCCAGTTTGCGCGCAAAGTGGAACCATTTGTCGAACGGCGCATCCCTCAGCTCGCGTATAACATCTGCGTGACAGCAACAAAGCCGGAAGAAGAGTAATGGGTTTTATGCAGGGGATTTCCTCTCCTGCATCAGCTGCCGGAGGACGCGCTGTTTCTTTTTTATCGCAGATTCCGATGCTCTCTTTACGTCTTTCTTCATCTCCTCGAAGTCGCGGACATCAGTATCGACAACCTTTTTCACCGGGGTATACGCGGATTCCCGGAACCGGGGCGTGAAATCCTGCTCTTTGCCATTGACCATGAGCACTGACTCCGGCTTTCCTCGTTCCACGTACCCGACTTCGTGGCACTCCACACCGGTAGACCGGACGGTCCGGCAGATCTCTTCAGATACCGGTGCCGGGGCAACGATGAGGAGTGAATCGAGCGATACACCGAGATAATCGATCCGGAGTGTTTCGAGCATCTCCCTTACGTGGGGTTCAACAAGCGAACTCGTGGCTTCTTCCCGGATGACCATCCGGCACTTCGCAGTCTCTGCCATCTCGAATGCATCGCCCCGGAGACCCCCATTTGTGACATCGGTCATGGCATGGATTTCAGGGAACACCGGGCTTTTGATCAGCGCTTCGCAGGTGATAAGGAAGTTCAGGTTGATCGTCTCTTCGACAACTTCGGGAAATCCGGAATAGATTGCCGCGGTTGCGATCGTGCCGCCGCCGGCGCCCTGTGTCATTAAAACGACATCTCCCGGTGCGGTTGACTTACGGGCAGTCAGGTGCTGTGCAACCCCAACTGCACCGACACACCCTGTGAGCCGGCTACCGAGTACCATATCCCCCCCGATCCGCAATGTCGAACCTGTTACAAGGGGCACGTTCATCGCTTCGCCGACGGTCGTGACCCCGGCAGTGTAATCAAAGATCTTTGCCACATCACCATCATCAGCCACATGGATATCTGAAAAGAGCATAACCGGTTGAGCACCCATCACGTACAGGTCGCGCAGCGTCGCACGGGTCACATGGAACCCGGCAAGGAACGGGTAATCAGAGAGCCGGGAGTGCATGCCGTCAACTGTACAAACTATGTACTCACCACCGGCTTTGACCGCCCCGGCATCATCCATCTCGTCCACTCCTACTGACGCATTCGTTTTGCCGATAATTCGGGCGATCTCCCGGTGAGCAAAAAAGTCCCCTTTCCCTCGCGAACCGACACCGAACTCCCCCATCTTCACGCCAGCGGGTTCAAATTCAAAAAAATCCCCATGCAGCCCCTGGGTGTTCTTTACTTCTTCAATAACCGCGTGGGCGAATGCAGATGCATATGCCGGTCTCGCATTTTTGATGGAAATAATATGATCCGTAAGTTTTTTTAAAACAGCCTCTTCAGGTTCGCCGGCACCGAGCCCCCGACGGACTAACTCCTCAACATCCATAGGTTCCGGTTCGTGCGGGAGCCATAAATAACAAAGGTTTGGTGCCGTAAAAATGGTCGATCCGTGCACTACCGGGCGAGGATTCCCAGCACTTCGTTAAAAGAGCGGATACCCTCGTCCACGTTTCCGCTCTTCAACAACCTCATACCCTTGACAAGACCTGCCCGGATATCGTGGATATCGATATAATATGCCTGATCGAATGCCCGTGCCGAGGCTTCGAGATTCCCGGTAAAGAAGTAGGAGTTCGATAACACCACCCATGCATCAGCAATAGAGGGATTGATCTCAAGGGCGTGTGTCAGGCACCCGATGGCTTCATCATGCCTGCCCAGCTTCGCGAGTGAGAGCCCTTTCCGGTACAGGGCATTGGCATTGGTGGGATCAACTTCAAGCACCTTGTCAAGCAGTAGAAGTGCATCGCGATAGCGTTTGAGGTGGATGAGGGCAACCGATTTGCGGATGAGGGCAGAAAAGTAATACGGGTAGATTTTCAGCGCGCGATCGTAGGAGGCGCATTCTTCGTCATAACGTTTGAGTTTGCCCAACGCATATCCCTTGTTCACCCACGCAGACAGGTAGCGCGGGCGCAGGGCAATCGCTCTATCAGAGCACCGGATCTCCGCGGCATATTCTCCCATCATGCCATGAGCAACGCCCATGTTGTTCCATGCCGTTGAGTTCTCGGGATCTATCTCAAGTGCCTTTTTGCAGCACTCCACCTTCACAGAAAACCGCGACAGTCTGCCAAGAGCAAATGCCTTGTTGTTCCAGGCATCGATACAGTATGGATCGATCTCCAAAGCCTTGTCACAACACTCGATCTCATCCTCAAACTGTCCCAGTTTGCCGAGTGCAAACCCACGCCCCACCCATGCAAGGGCAAGTGTGGGATCGACTTCAAGCGCACGCGCAAACGCATCAAGGGCTTCCTTGTGCCTTCCCTCTCTGCCGAGCCTGCACCCTTCCTGGTACAGACTCCACCCACTCCCGTGAGAATCAGCATCGGTGATGAAATCCCGTAACGGCATCGTCGCCTCCGGTGTTTGCGGTAAACTCATAATGCCCAGATTCAATAATTGCTTAACAGGTTTATATTTTGGTGGATTCTGTCACGTTCGGGTAATCCTCCTCGTTTATACCATTGATCAATCTGATCTTTTAGATGTAGATCCGGTTTTTATCCATTTATGGCGAAAAAAAACTGCGATCAATCGTAGTAAATTTCCAAATACTTATCTGGGTTCATCTATAATCGTCAGATCAGTGTCTTCCGATATGATGAGTGAATCGGATGCAAATTCGCATTCGATCGCAATAGTTTTGATGCTGGTTGTTCTCTTTGTGTTCGCTGCACTCGTTCTTGTGATGTTGTTGAGGTTCCCCCAATTCGCGTTGGGTGAGGAATCTGATGTTCCGGCAATCTTTCAGATTACCAGTATCTCCCATGGCAAGAATTACGACAGCATTGTGGTGTTGCTCCATACCGGATCTGTCACGTACACGAACAGTAACCTTATGGCAAAATTCTATAAGAACGATCAACTCTTTCACTGTGATATCCTGACATTGAACGGGTATGATTTTATCAATACGATACACCACGGAGTTCAGACAATTGGTGGCGGGGGTTGTTCAGGAAAAACATGGTTACCGGGCGAACGCCTTACCATCAATTTCAACGATAAGACGTTTCATCCGGGCGATTTGGTGAGAGCCGAGATTTATGACACCACCACCGGGTTGATCATTTCAAGTCATTCGTACCGCGCATGATTTCCGGAGTGCACCCGCATCCCGCAGAGAACGAGAAGAATTATTTTGGCAGGATGCCGGTTTCCGGATGATTAACTGGGGAACACTTCATCCAGAATGATTGGACGACAGATCAATAACGGCGCGCACAATAACCCTATGTGCCAGAAAGATGCCAGTTTTTAGTCATCGAGCCGTTTGAATACACCTTTTTTGGCTTTTAGGATATTGCATTCCGGGCAGCGCCACGTATCCGGGAGATCTTCAAAGGCAACACCGGGAGGAATGCCTCCCTTCTTGTCCCCTTTTGCTGGATCATAGATATAGTGGCATTCAAGACATACCCACCGGGAAAGTTTAGTCATCTGTGTCATCAGGTATTACCTCAGGATCTGGTATTCATCTCATTTTCCCGTGAAAAATATGAATGCTCCTGTATCGGCACACCGGGGACTATCATACCGACACTTAAAAAAACGATTTGCACCAGTGTGCATAAAATCGTATTCCCAATTTTAACTGTTGAACCGGTGATCGCAAATCTCATCGTGTTTTATTCGGGGGTATGTCAATATTCCAATAAGGATCTGGTGTATATTTTTGGTCTTTTGAACCCGGGTGAACTGCATGAGCTGCATGAGCCGCCCGTGCACAGAGCCGTGCAACACGGAGAGGTTCCGGGATCTTTCCCCCCAGCGTAAAATCCTTACAGAGGCGGGCAGCATCCATACGTGAAATACCCCAGCTCCGGATAAAGTGCTCCTGCCCAGTCGGGAGCTGGATCCGCTCGCGTTCTCCCAGCTTGAGGTATGCAGCGAGACGATTGTCGTCGCCGGGAAAATGTGTTTTAATCTCCGGTTCGAGCCCTTCAGAATTCTCGTACGTCACGCAGATCACCGGAATCTTTGTCTCATCCCAAATGGCAGAAGGATCCATCACGTTAAACCACGCGATCACGCACCCGGAGAGCATGATCACGTTGATGTCCCGGCGGTCAAGTTCCTGCACGATCCGGCAGACTGCACGAGTTGCATCCGTCCCGCCAACCGTTGCAGTCGCAAAGGCAAACCCGTCGATCTGTAAGTCTTTACGCATTACAACACCGGCAAGGGTCGAATACTGCCTCCCGGAATAACTCTCAGCAATACCGAGTACACGCAGCCCCTTTTTCGGGATGTGCATAGAAGCACTTATGATACCTGATTAAAAATACTATACCAATGAAATTTAACAAAGATGAGGTCTGTATCCTCATTCCTACCTTAAACGAGAACCTGACTATTGGCACGGTGGTCCGGGAGTTTGTAGCATTGGGATACAGTCATATTCTGGTTATAGATGGAAAAAGCACGGACAATACAGTTAAGACTGCCCGTGAAGCCGGAGCCAATGTCCGCACCCAGTCCGGAAAAGGGAAGGGCAACGCGATTATCGAAGCTTTTGAGGTGATCGACCAACCGTATATCCTGATGCTTGACGGTGATGGCACGTATTCGGCAAAAGATGCTGAGAAGATGCTGACCCCGCTCTTTTTGGGCTTTGACCAGGTAATCGGAGACCGGCTCGTTAATGCAGAAGAGGGGGCATTCTCCCGGCTCAACCTCTTGGGCAACCACATGTTAAACATGCTCTTTAAAATTGCCCATAGCAGGGATCTTCACGATATCCTGTCTGGTTATCGGGCATTCACCCGGCTCGCCATCCAGCAGATGAACCTGAGAGAGAAGGGCTTTGAGATCGAGACTGAGATCTCTGTAGAATCTGTGAGAAACGGGCAGCGGATTATGGTAGTGCCGGTAAGATATTCACGACGCCCGGGAACAGCAACCAAACTCTCCCCGCTGCACGACGGCGTGAAGATCGTTACTACCATTTATCGGCTTGCGCGGGTGAACAACCCGATGTTTTATTTCGGGATGATGGGACTTTTTACCTCACTTTTGGGGGTTCTTACGGGTATATATGTGCTGCTCGAATGGATGCGCCGTATAGACCATATCCCACTCACCATACTTACGGTACTCCTTATCGTTGTTGGTATCGAGATTTTCATGTTCGGCATGATCTCAGATATGCTCCTTGTCTTTCACCGGGAGATCATCCGGGAGATCCAGCTCAACCAGCCAAAAAATCCAAAATAAGTTTTCCTGAATTTATCATCCCGATTTTTTTTCCCAGCCATATTCCGGACGTATTTCGTGATCAATATCCAGATCATTATCCGTTTTTTATCCGAACATTTCGGTAGGAATGCCCCTATCCTTTAAGTATTTTAAAGGAATTGTTTCCTGAATGCAAGGATTTTGCACGCGTACTCGGCAAGAGAAGTTAACTGGAACGCTTCGTCAAGATTATTACCGGTGGCAAACGTCCCATGTCCACGCGCAATGACCAGTTTTGAATGGACAAGGGCACCAGCTACTTTTTCTGCGAGATCGTCCGTACCCGGCGCTCCATTGACCACCGGGATGAGTGGGCAGAATTGTTCTCCTTCGCTGTCGAGTGGTTTTATCGAGTCCATAATAAGCGAAGCAGCGACAGCAAATGGCGGGTGAGCGTGCACTATGGCACGATGAGGGGTCCTCATGTAAACTGCACGGTGGACCCGATACTCGCTCGATGCCTCCTTTGGGACTGCCCCCTCAAATGGCACAAAGACATATTCACCGGGATCATCAAGGTACGCGCCCGTCCGTTTGATTAAAAATCCACGGTCTCCTTTCCGCATACTCAGGTTCCCGAAATTCCCGCCAATAAGGTGCTCGGCAAAGAGCCGCCTGCCTATCCGTTCAAACTCGCTATCTGACACTCGTCACACCTCTTCTTCTGACAACACCGTTTTGAGTATTCAACGATATGCGCATGGGTCTGCCGATACAGGATCAGATCAACAGGGAGGACAGTTTCGAAGAGATCTTTTATTGCGGATGGTTTCTCCCGAACACCGGCGCAGTGCAGGATCCGGTCCGTGTAGGCATCGACGACAAAACACGTCCGGGAAAAACCGTAACAGAGGATGCTGTCCGCTGTCTCTTCCCCGATCCCATTCACCGTCAGGAGCGATGCCCGTAGTTTACCGGTTGGTATCGCTGCCATCTGCTCCACTCCTCCATACGTATCCATGACAAGCGCAGCAAGCGCTTTTAACCGCCGGGCTTTGATCCGGAAGAACCCGGTACATCGTACTGCCTCTTCAAGGTCTGCCACATTTGCCGCATGGATCGCTGCCATAGTCGCGAGGCGATCTGCTTTTAACCGGCTGATTGCCGTCTCCACGTTCTCCCACCGGGTCTGCTGGGTCAGGATGGCGCCGATCATCACCTCATCTGTGTCCCATGCCCACCAGCGGATTACCCCGAACCGGTTCGCGAGGAGATCGACAATCGTTCCTACTTTAATGGAACTGGATCCCGACATCCTTCATCTTGTTGTAACGCGCGATATTCAGGACAAGGGGAGTGAGCGACTCGACCATTGATGAAACAGCGAGTGGACCAGCATTGAATGCCTGTAATTTTGAGATTTGGTTTACGATCGCCATGACATCCCGTTTCGCTCCGTCATCGTCCCCACATACCGGAACTGAAAGTTCGAGTTCCTCATCAAGCGCCTTCCACCGGTTCGCCGCGATCGTGTTAAAGGCGGTACAGACTTTTGTATCCGTTGGCAGGAGACGTTGGATCATCAACGCTGCTGAACCTTCCTGTGGTGGAACAAAGGTGAAATAATCCCGTTTCTCCATCGGGTTCACCGGGCTTATCACTGTTTTGCCTTCAAACCCGTGCAGGGTTGCCAGTGTCGGTACGACATGCTTGAACGGGATTGCAAGGATCACCACATCCGCATAGTCAACCGCTTCCTGGTTGGATACTCCGCTGCAGCAGCAGGGCAGACCGCGTTTCTGCAGGATATCCTGGCAGCACTTGGTTGAACTGATCGCCTTATCCACCTCACGCGACCCGATAATCACTTCGAATGTGGTTGAGAGGCGCAGCGCCATTCCCTCACCGATGTCACCCGTGCCACCGACAATGCCGATCTTCACTTATCCCACCAGCGGCTTTAAGATGTTCTCAAGTGTGACGGCATCGGTGACACCTTCCATCGTATGGACAACTGCCCCATCCTTCTCAATGATTAGTGTCGGCACGACACGGATACCGAATTTTTCCGCAAGCGCCATGTTCTGGTCAACATCAATTTTTTTTACTTCGATGGCGCTGCCCATCTTCTTCTCCAGTTCTTCAAGAATCGGCGTCTGCATCCGGCACGGACCACACCATGTGGCAAAAAAGTCATACAAAATTGGCTTTGTCATCAAACATTCCCGGAACAGTAGTCGATAAAAAAAAAGATAAATGTATGGTATTGTTATTCGGAGAGGATCTCCATGATAATCTTCCCGTACGCGGGACGGGTGACGATCACGCCCACGAGGACACCCATCATCGTGATAATGGCAAATCCTTTCAGGGTGGAGAGATCCATGAGCGCGAGGGGCAGCATTGCGATGAGGACTGTTGCTGCAGCAACAACGATGATGCCAAGAGCACGCGACAGCCGTTTCAGGTACAGGTTCGGGGACGGGACCTTTCCTTCATGCAGGATCTCATCGGTGATCACGACCAGCTGGTCGATGCCCGTTCCGACAACAGCAATTAAACCAGCGATGGTCGGGAGATCCATCTGGAACTTGATCAGGCTGATGAACCCTAAAGGATGATAATCTCCGAGGCATTGATCAGTACCATCGGGAGAACGATACTTGGCTCGCGGTACCGGTAATAAATTACGAATGCGACCGTGATGAGGGCAAGGATACCGGCGATGATCGCCATCATCTTGAAGTGTTCTCCCAGCGCTGCTGAAGTCGAACCTGATCCGGCAACACTTACATCAATGGGCAGGGCACCCGCACGGAGATGGATCTCAAGGTTCGTTGCCTGCTGCATACCGGTATTTCCGGAGCCCGTGGATGCAAAGAGCTGCCGGGTAGGTTGTCCCTGCAATTGTCCGGCAAGGTCTTCGGATAGCGGCGCGGAATAGACGGTCTTGTTGTCGAGCAGCATCGCAAGCTGGTGTTTATTGGGATCTGTAGTGGCGCCATACTTGATGGCACCTTCCCTGAACGCCGCAGCCCCGGCTTCACTTAACGTAAACCCGACACCCCACTTGGCGCTGCCGGGCGGTTCCTGGCTTGGCACCTGCACGCTCGTAATTGAATCGCCGTACAGGATATGCTCAGTGGCATTTCCGACTGATTGTATACGGATCTCGAATTTACCCTGCTTCCCGACGATCTCCTGTGCCTGCTTCATGTCGACACCGGCTAGTTCGACACGGATATACCGGGCGACGTTATTCAAGCCAGTAAGAGTGTTGACCTTCGCATCCTTCGTACCCATTGTATTGATTTTGCTCTCAAGGATGCGTTTCACGAGATTTGCGGTCTCCTTTGAGACGCCCGGCTGGTAGGATGTGAGCTTCCCGCCGGAGGCAGCGATGAGCGGATCCAGTACTTCCTGCGTGTAAGGTTTACGGATCTCTATGTGGTTGGCATCGACAAGCAGCACCTCAGTGTCGAGGCTCTTCGAGAGGTTCGTAATAAACTCTGAAGTTGGGAGATCCGTAGTGAACCCGACAACCTCAGCCTTAAACTCGAGCTGGAGCCACGCACCCTGCTGTAAATCGAGACCATACTGGAGGTTTGTTGCAAGATTCCCTTTGTTGTCAAAGTGTGGATATATAACAATGACCGAGAGGACAACAAGAACAAGGAGCGTAATCACCCGCCAGTCTTTGACAAGGTCCCGTATTCGTGCCTGCTTCATTTCCCGCCTCCTTTTAACACATACCATTTCAGGATGCCGACGTTTGTCAGCCATGTGTTCATGATATCAAAGAAAAGCCCGATAAGGAGTACCGCGGAGATTTCGTAGATTACCTGTACCTGACCAAACCATGAGACAATAAAGAGAACGACGACAGCTGCAATAGTTGTTGAAGTCATGATGATACCGGTATGGAACGCACCCATGAGCTTGTCGTTGAGTTTGCCCTGCCGTTTTAACACGCGGGTGGTGAGCAGGATATCACTATCAACGGAATATCCGATGAGCATGAGGAGTGCAGCAGTCGTTCCGAGCGTGAGGGGAATGCCGATAATATTCATCAACGCCGCAGTCATGACCATGTCCGCAAATGCCGAGAGTACGACAGCTGCGGATGGGACAAAAGTACGGAACGATAAAAAGATGACGATCGCCATCCCGATGAACGCAAGAATGACTGCGATCACTGCCTGGGTCTGGAGGATCTTGCCGAACGACTCACCAATCTGGTCAACTTTTGCATTGGGATATTTCTGTTCGATCAAGGATGAGAGCGCGTTGAATTTTTCGTCATCCATTGTCCCGAACCGAATAAATTTCCCGTTGTTCACCCCTTCACCGATATCAACGAGCGGATACGCGGCGAATGTTGCCTGTATCTGATCCTTGGTATCGGGCGTAATAACCGTCACTGCGGTTCCACCGGAAAAATCGATGCCCGGTGTTACCGGCATACCTGTCATTGCCATCGTAAACGCAAGCGATACAATCGCAATGACAAGGATTGCTAACGGGATTACTACCAACTGTTTCGGGGAATATTTTTCGATATTGTAGTTGAATAATCCCATGTCCTAATCATCTGTTGACTAACGATTAAATAATTACCAGATGCCAGTGTCACTAACGCGGATGTCTCTGTCATCAAATACCAATGTTGGCGGAAGTGCCCAAAAAATTTTGATACATACAGTGATGATCCAAAAAAAATCCCGTCGGTGTTCCTTCCGGAATTCCACCGGAAAAGATCAGAAAATATATATACAAAAACCGGAGACAATAAAGATATGAGATCTCCTTCCGAGATCAAAAGAATGATTGAAGGACGTCTGAAGTCTTATCTTTCCCGGGACAAGACCGGTATCCGTCGCGAAGTGCTCAGGCTTTTTGTCAGGATTAAATCGATGACGATCGCTGAACTTGCGGCGGAACTGGAGCACCAGTTCACTGTTTCGTTCCATGCGATCGCTTCGATGGTTGGCATCATTGCCTCTCGCATCGGCATTCTTCGTGCAACCCGTAATACTGATGGCGTAAATTCCTACGAGCTCAAAGAGAAGTACATCGATCTTGTCGTACGGATTGTTGGAGTCAACTGATCCTTTAAGTCCAAAACCATAACCGTTTTTAGTGCTCCGTTCCAATAATAGCAGCATAATGTCTGATTATTCTGGTGATAGTGCCGGCTTGGGCGAAGTGAATGTGGCTCCTGCGGTCATTGAATATATTGAGAAGCGGAACTGCGATTTTCGTATATGCACTTCCTGCGGGGGTCCCATCCTCCTGCCGACACGGGTAAAACCCCCGAAAAAAAGCGATGTCCTGTTAAAAGCCGGCACTCACACTATCTATATCTCGATCCACCAGGCACGGTTTCTCACCGATATCCGTATCGATATGATCCCATTCTTTGAAGATGAAGATCCGGTCAGGAACGAACGCGGATGAGTTTTGAAGAATTATCCCATACAGCTGATGTGAAGATCCGGGTACGTTCCCCAACACTTGACGCGCTCTTCTCTGAAGCCTGCATAGCACTTATGCAGGTGATGTACGGAAAGGATCGAAAACCGGGTATTTGTAAGAAGATTTCACTCGGTGCCGCCGACACCAAGTCATTACTCTCTGATTTTTTGTCCGAGATCCTCTTTCTCTCTGAAGTGGAGAGCCTTGTGATCGCCCGTGCGGATGTAAAAATTGAAGGGTCGCACCTTACGGCAATCCTTGCGGGAGAGCCGTTCGATCCTCTGCGGCATAACCAGGGAACAGAAGTGAAAGGGATCTCCTACTCGGGTATGCTTATTGAGAAGGAGACGAATGGCTACATGCTCGAAATCCTCTTTGATGTGTGATAATGATGAGTCAATGCAGATAATCTCCAGTTGGTACTTCCTTTTTTTGTGATGCAACGGCACACATTTTCAGTTCAACCGGGATCTGGTGGATGTTTTATTACCAGATCCAACAACTATGCAGGCTGCCATCACAATGCAATTGATCACAAATCCTCCACCAAAAGCATACCGCATTACTGCCAGATTTACTCTTTTGTGGGTCAGAACTCCTGCAATCAAAACGTGCGCGCCTGAGAGCACGGGTGCTATGCAGTGCAGCTCAACCGATCTGACCGTTTTTGCGCTGGTTATTTTACGCTCGTCATGCACCCGTACAGCACTAAAGACTTCAGGAGGCATCCCAGCCCACAGTAAGGATCTTCTTTTTTATCCCCAAAAACTCACATGAGATACAATTCAATACAATCCAAGAATGAGCACCCGGATTATTTTCGGGAATTGACGGGGAGATTAGGTATGCTTGAAGGTGTGAACCGGGCAGGAACAAACGAATGGGAAGTCCCTGTGGGATATGTACCCGGTATGCGGGTACCGGGAAAGATCTTCCTCTCGGAATCCCTTGGTGCCACGCTCGAACCGGGCGCCGTGCAGCAACTCGCCAACGTCGCAACGATGCCAGGGATTATCAAAAACGCGCTTGCCATGCCGGATATCCACTGGGGCTACGGGTTTCCCATCGGGGGCGTTGCAGCATTCTCTCTTGACGAGGGCGTGATCTCGCCGGGGGGTGTCGGGTTTGATATCAACTGCGGGGTGCGCTTATTCACCACACCGCTTATCGCGCATGATATCAAAAAACCAAAGGAACTCATTGAGCAGCTCTTTCATGCGGTTCCAACCGGTGTAGGTGCAAAGAGTTCCCAGAAAATTTCACCGCTGGCACTTGACACGATGATGATAAAAGGCGCACGCTGGGCGGTTGATGCGGGATACGGCGTCGAGCGGGATCTGGTACGGTGCGAAGAGGGGGGCGCCATGAAACAGGCAGACACCCGTGCAGTCTCACAAAAAGCCCACCAGCGCGGGATGCCACAAGGCGGGACGCTGGGGTCCGGCAACCATTTTCTTGAAATTCAGGTAGTGAGTGAAATTTTTGATGACCCCGCAGCAAAGGCATTTGGTATTACCGCCGGGCAGTGCTGTTGCATGATCCATTGCGGCTCGCGCGGATTGGGGCACCAGGTATGCACCGATCACTTAAAAGTGCTCGAAAGCGCGACAAAACGGTATCACATCGAACTGCCTGATCGCCAGCTTGCCTGCGCACCGGTAACCTCTCCGGAGGGCATGGCATATTTCGGTGCGATGGCTGCATCGGCAAACTATGCGTGGGCAAACCGGCAGATGATCATGCATGCTGCCCGGTTACAACTGGCAAAAATCTTCGGGATCGATTACGAAAGTATGCCGCTCGTATACGATGTCGCGCATAACGTCGCGAAGCTGGAGGAGCATACGGTCGATGGAAAGAGGACGAAAGTCTGCGTGCACCGTAAAGGTGCCACACGGTCATTCGGGGCGGGATCACCGGATCTTCCCCATGAACTCGCACAATACGGGCAACCGGTAATCATTCCCGGCAGCATGGGGACGTCCTCATTTGTACTGCGCGGCACACAGACAGCGATGGAACGCACATTCGGGAGCACCTGTCACGGTGCGGGGCGCGTGATGAGCAGATCGCAGGCAAAAAAGCGCCTCAGCGGAAAAGAGGTAGCAATGGAACTGGAGCGTGCCGGGATCTATGTGCGGGCACCCAACGAAGCCGCCATCGCAGACGAAGCCCCGGCAGTGTACAAGTCCAGTGACGAAGTAGTGCGGGTGGTGCATGAACTCGGGCTTTCGATGCTTGTTGCACGCCTTTCGCCAATTGGGGTGATCAAGGGGTGAGTTGCCGGGCGGGATTTGTCTGGGACACTCCCCAGCATTTCAATCGCTACATCGAAGACTGCGGGATTGCATGCGAACTTGTTACCCCATACATGCTCGCTGCACCATTCTTCCGTGGCACCTTCAACTGCCTGATCGTCCCCACCGGTTTTGCAAACCCGGCGTACTCCCGGCTGCTGCCTGCGCTCCGGGCGTCCTCTGACCGTATAGAACGGTTCGTGGAGAATGGGGGAAACCTGCTCATCTTCGGTGCAGCGATCGATCGTGCGGATGCCTATGACTGGCTCCCGTTTCCAGTCACGTACCATCACGACTGCCACCCCCGTAGTTTGGATTGCGCCACCTCACCAATGACCAGTTCCCTTGTGGAGGATTATGACCCGGCACGGATCGAGTGTGACGGCATATTCCCCACGTATGAGGGAGATGCCACCGGCAATTCGAGTGAAGGGGTTATCCTTGTTGAAAAACGCATTGGCAAAGGCACCATCATTGTGACGAGCATCCACGAATTCCCGTCCCGTGGGTTTTTAAAAAACTTCTGCACCGCGGGGACACAAACCTTATTCTAGATAGAAATGGGACAGGTTTATGAGGTACATCGATGCACCGCTATACTTTTTCTGCGAGCGCTGATGCAACCGCATTTGAACCCCTCATTCTTGCCGTTCACGAACTGCTTCACCGCCTTCCGATGACGGCACGATCCGTGGAGAAGCTTGGCTTACGGGTAGAGGATGGCAGGGTAATCGACCGCAATTATGATGGTCCGATCCTTGTCGAAGCGATTGCATCGAAGCAAATGATCAAGACTACCCCAAAGAGCGGTGCGTATAAAGGAGTGCCCGTCACTGTTGCACCCATTAAAGACGAGGATGGCGAAGTGATCGGAGCGATCGGGATCGTCGATATCACCGGCATCTTTGATCTTGCCACCCTCATGGAAAACCAGTCAGCCATCTTAAAGCAGGTATGCGGGAAGGATCCCTGCCCACTGCCTTCTGAACAGACCAATTCGAAACGGTGATCGCAATGCCGGACTCTGCATTCAAAGTACTTGAAATTCTCGAACGATCCGACGCGCCCTTATCTGGGGAGACCATCAGTAACGAACTCGGGATCACCCGATCAGCAGTCTGGAAGCATATCAACGAACTGCGCATGATGGGCTACGATATCTCCTCCTCCCAGAAAGAGGGGTACCGGCTTACGCGCACGAGCAGCAAACTGCTTCCGTACGAGGTTCATAAGAAGCTCCGGACGCAATTTGTCGGCAAGAAGATGCGCTATCTTGAGAACACCCCCTCAACGATCTGGGTGGGAAAACAGATCTGTTCTGAAGGAGATGTGGAGAAGATGCACGGGATGGTGATCATTGCTGAAGAGCAGACGGGTGGTATCGGCAGGATGGGACGTGCATGGATCTCCCCGAGTGGGGGGATCTGGATCACCGTCGTTTTAAAGCCCCACATCCCTATCGAGCGCATCTTCATGATCACGATGGCAGGTTCCGTTGCGCTGGCGCGGGCGATCAGAAAAGAGTTCGATCTTGGGGCATTGATCAAGTGGCCCAATGACATCTTCATCGGCAATAAAAAAGTGGCAGGACTCCTCCTTGAGCTCGCGGCTGAATCAGATAACGTCCATTACTGCCTCTTGGGCATGGGCATTGATGTGAATGTTCAGCTCGACCAGTTCTCGCCCGCCCTGCAAAAAGAGATCACGTCAATCTCTGCGGAAGTCGGGCACGAGGTTGACCGGGCAGCGTTTTTAGCCCGTATATTAAAAGAGTTCGAGAACCATTACCTCCTCATCGAGAGCGGAGAGTATGATGCCATTATACGGGAATGGAAGAGTCTCTCCTGCACGCTCGAACGCCGTGTGGATATCAGGACATTAAAAAACAGTTTCGAAGGCGAAGCCATAGACATCGACGAGTTCGGGGCGCTCATCATACGAAAAGACAACGGCAAACTCGAGCGCGTCATCGCCGGCGACTGCCATAATCTTTGATGGGATTACCCTTTTATCGTCAACCAATTAAATTTTAGTGGTTGACGATGTTTGGCGATCTCCGGCGATCTCGAATCGTGGCATATTCTGCAGCTTTTGTCGCACTTATCACGATGGGCAGCTGGGTCTCGATCCCGTTTTTTCCGGTCCCCATCACTCTCCAGACACTGTTTGTCCTCCTCGCGGGTGCCGTCATGAAGCGTTACGGCGTGATCCCGGTTACCCTGTATGTCCTCTTTGGTGCCATTGGCTTACCCGTGTTTCACAACGGTATTGCAGGAATAGGAGTGCTGCTGGGACCGACCGGCGGCTACCTTATCGGTTTTATTCCGGCTGCGCTTATTGTTGGTTTCGCATATGAACGGCAATCACATCTTATGCACATTTTTGGACTTGCCACCGGTTCAATGGTCATCCTCATTTCCGGTGCGTCATGGCTTTGCTACTCCACGGGCATGCTGCCGGTTGCCGCACTCATTGGCGGTGTGTTGATCTTCCTTCCCGGTGATGCGGTAAAATCTGGTGCCGCGTATCTCATCGCCAAACGGTTGCCATGATTACTATACACGCGCTCCGGTTTCGTTCCCTTGCTATCGATACGCTCACGATTCCCCCCGGCATCACATCTGTTATCGGACCAAATGGCAGCGGCAAAACGACACTGCTCCGGCTCTGTGCCGGGATCGTGGTTCCGGATGCGGGGCAGATCATGATCGATGGCATCCCACCGCGCGAGACCGAAACCGGATGGGTAAACGAGTTCCCGGACAAAAATATTCTCTTCCCGCGCGTGTACGATGAATGTGCATCTGCGCTCCGGTTCCGTCACTCGCCCTGCCATGAAACAGATGAGTCGGTTCACCGGATTGTGGATACGATGAAGATCAGGTACCTGCTTTCACGGGAGATGCGTGTGATCTCCGGAGGAGAGAAGGTGCTGGTGGCTCTTGCTGCTGCGCTTGTCACTTCACCACGATTGCTCATTCTTGATGAGTATGACTCTCATCTTGACACCACGTGCTGCGACCACATAGAAAATGTCATACGGAACTCAGGGGCATCCTACGTAATCCGCTGCACCCAGCAAATGGAGATCGCAGCCCAAAGCGATCACCTGCTCTTTCTTGAAAATGGGCGTGTGAAATATGCAGGGACACCCGCTGAAGTCTTTTTGTCATTATCCGGAACTGCATTTTATCCCCTCTCGTGGCGGTGCGGCATATGAAGATAGTGCTCAACCATCTTCATGTCCAGCGTGGCGCATGGTCTCTTGTCGCCCACGGGACATTTGAGGAGGGGATTCACCTTGTCAGCGGAGCAGTCGGGAGCGGGAAGTCCACTCTTGCTCTTGCTATGGCAGGGCTACTGACTCCAGTTCGGGGAACGGTGGAGCGGGAAGATACAAAAAGCCTGATGCTCTCAACGCAATTTCCCGAATTCCATATCACCGGACTTTCGGTTGCTGACGAATGTGGATCATGGGGGCTTGATTTTAAGACGGTAATACGGTCTGCCAAGCTGGAGATTGACGGCGATGCGTCACCACTTACCCTGAGCCGGGGGGAACTGAAACGTCTTCACCTTGCCTGTGTCCTCGCCCGGCAATATGACCTGCTACTCCTGGATGAACCGTTCAGCTCCCTTGACTGTACAGAGAAAGAACGGTTATGCCGGGAACTTTCCGGGCGGGATTCGGGAATCACGATCATCTTCACTCATGAGCAGAGCATATTCCCGCGCGTGGATCAACTCTGGGAAATCACCGGTGGAGAACTGTGTGCACTCGGCAGGACGCCGGAATCTCTCACGCGGTGGCAGCATGCACCCGTACTCGTAAAAAAACTCATCGCTGCGGGAAGATGCCCGCGTAATCTCACACCAGGGGATATCCGGGAGGCGGCATGCAGGACGCACGAATAAGACTTGCGAGTGCTGCCCTCGTCTCGGTTGCTGCATTTACCAGTACCTGGGGTGCGCTTGCGGTCTTTCTCTGGTGGCTTGTCTTTTCGCCGCGCTTGCAACGGATGAAAAATCGCATGGTGATACTTGGGATGATCGTCCTCATCAGTGCAGTCGCGCTCCTGATCTGGATTTCCGGTGGGGATGGGTTCTCGTATTTTCTCCGAATGGGGGTTATAGTGCTTATCGGTTCATGGTTGTATACCGAACAGGAACCCGGAGATTTCCTCTCAGTCTCGGTATGGGCGCTCGGGAGACGAACCGGGTTTGATCTGGGGATGATCGGGGAATGCGCGATGCAGCACGCAGAATCGCTCTCCCGTGATCTGGTGCGAATTCAGATCGCGACAAAACTAAAAGGCGAAGCGTGGGGAGTAAGAAACCTTGTACCGGCTGGATTCATCCTGATCCACGATGCGCTGGTGCGGGCTGACGATATGTCCGAGATCTTAGCGGTAAGAGGGTACCATAAAGGTGGTGTTTTGTGTCCTGGATTTCAAAGATGCCATTGGGATTGGGTTGCGGGGATCTGTGCAATCTGCGCCTTTTTTTTCGCGATCATACCAGTTAGTGAATTTTTTATACTTTACCAGTGAATTTTTGAGAGGCTGAATGTTCTATTACGGAAGCTCTGAGGTTTCCACAATGCGTTCTCGCGGTTCCCATAAAATCCATATTACTGATACTACACTCCGGGATGCCCATCAGTCCCTTATTGCCACACGCCTCCGTACCGAAGATATGATCCCGCTTGCACGCGAGATCGATAGCTGCGGGTTTTTCTCGGTTGAGGCATGGGGCGGCGCCACGTTCGACACGTGTATCCGGTTTTTGAACGATGACCCATGGGACCGGCTCCGCTCCCTAAAAGCGGAACTCTCCCACACACCAATCCAGATGCTCCTCCGGGGGCAGAACCTTGTCGGTTACCGGCATTATCCTGATGACGTGGTCGATCATTTTGTTTCAGCCGCGCACAAGAACGGGGTAGATGTCTTCCGGGTCTTTGATGCCCTCAATGATATCCGGAACATGAAACGCTCGATGGAACAGGTAAAAAAGACAGGGGCACACCTGCAGGGCGCCATCTCGTATACCACCAGTCCCGCACATACGACGAAGACATTCATCGAATTGGCAAAGGAGCTCCACGCGCTTGACTGCGACTCGATCTGTATCAAGGACATGGCGGGACTGATCATGCCGGAAGCGACCCGCGAACTGATCACCGGCATCAAGGATGCAGTCGATACAAAAGTCTGCCTGCACAGCCACTCGACGAGCGGGATCGCCCCCATGAGTTACCAGACTGCGATTGAGGCGGGCGTCGATATCCTTGACACTGCGATGTCCCCATTCTCCATGGGGACGTCCCAGCCACCAACCGAAAGTGTCGTTGCCACCCTCATCGGGACGCCCCAAGATACAGGCATTGATCTCATCCGGCTCCGTGCAGTCCGGAACATCTGCATCCAGATCCGCGAGAAGTACGCCGGGCTCTTAAATCCAATATCAGAACGGGTTGACAGTGACGTGCTCATCTACCAGTTGCCGGGCGGGATGATCTCAAACCTCGTCTCACAATTACAGGAGCAGGATGCACTCAACCGGATGGATGAAGTGTTCGCGGAGATCCCGCGCGTGAGAAAGGATCTTGGCTATCCGCCTCTCGTCACCCCAACGAGCCAGATTGTCGGGACACAGGCTGTGCTAAATGTCCTTGTCAACGGGCAGAGGTACCGGAATGTCACCAAAGAAGTGAAAGATTACGTCCGGGGCTTGTACGGCAAGTCACCGGCACCGGTCAGTGACGAGATCAGACAACTGATCATCGGAGATGAAGAGGTAATCACCGTCCGCCCGGCTGATCTCCTTGAACCTGCCTACGAGAAGATGAAGGCAGAGGCGGAGAAGGCAAACCTCGTAAAAAGAGAGGAGGATATCCTCACCTACATCCTCTATCCTGCAATCGCTCCCTCATTCTTAAAAGGAGAACGGACGATCGAAGAGATCCCAAAAAAGCAGACCACGGGAAAACCAGCGACCGGTATCCCGGACCAGATGGAGGTCGAGGTTGACGGGGAGATCTTTTCAGTACGGATCGTCTCTGTTGGCGGGAGCAAAGTTGAAGTTGCAGGAGTCACCCCTCATAAAGCACCACGGGGTGAGATCGCCGGGGGCATCCGCAGCAACATGCAGGGCATGGTACTCCAGGTGATCACGAGCCGGGGAGCAACCGTGAAAAAAGGAGATACGCTCCTTGTACTCGAAGCGATGAAGATGGAGAACCCCATCCACAGCCCGATAGACGGCAAAGTCACGGAAATTTTTGTTGATGCCGGCGATGTCGTCCAGAACGGCGATGTCCTGCTGGTGGTGCAATGAAATTTTTTGACAAGATCCTGATCGCCAACCGTGGTGAGATCGCCATCCGGGTCATGCGAGCCTGCCGTGAGCTCGATATTGAAACAGTTGCCATTTACTCGTCTGCTGATACAAACTCGCTCCATGTCAAATATGCCGACGAGGCATTCCCGGTGGGGGAGGCACATCCCTCCAAAAGTTACCTCAACATAGAGCGGATCATTGACATCGCCAAAAAGAGCGGTGCGGAAGCGGTGCATCCCGGCTACGGTTTTTTAGCGGAGAATTACCGTTTCGCCAAAATCTGCCAAGATGAGGGCGTGATCTTCATCGGTCCCCGGTCAAAGACCATACAGGCGATGGGATCGAAGATCGATAGCAAGAAGATGATGAAAGACGCCGGTGTCCCCGTGCTTCCCGGTACTGATGATGGTGTCCGGGATATCGAAGACGCAAAAAAGGTTGCTTTTGAGATCGGTTACCCGGTGATTGTGAAAGCCAGTGCCGGTGGTGGCGGCATAGGCATGCAGATCGTCAATGATGAGCCCGCACTCGAAGAGGCAATCACGGCAAGCATGCGGATTGCAAAGTCCGCGTTTGGAGATGCGACAGTTTTTATCGAGAAGTATCTCGTGAAGCCCCGGCATATCGAGTTTCAGGTATTGGCAGATGAACACGGGCATGCGGTACATCTCTATGACCGCGAGTGTTCGATCCAGCGCCGGCACCAGAAACTGGTCGAGGAAGCCCCCTCTCCGATCATGACGCCGGAACTGCGCGAGCGGATGTCAAGTGCCGCACTCAAGGTGGCTGAAGCGTCTGCCTATTCTAATGCCGGGTCTGTAGAGTTCCTCTACAGCAATGACAATTTTTACTTCATGGAAATGAATACCCGTTTGCAGGTAGAGCATACCATCACAGAGTTTATCACGGGGATCGATCTCGTACGGCAGCAGATTGCGATAGCCGCCGGGGAGTCGCTTCCGTTCGATCAATCGGACATCTCGATCCGGGGGCATGCGATCGAGTGCCGGATCAATGCGGAAGACCCGTTCAATAATTTCAGCGCGGACCCCGGTAAGATCAGCCGTTATCGTTCACCGGGTGGACCGGGCATCCGGGTCGACAGCGGGATACACATGGGATACATGATCCCCCCCAATTACGACTCGATGATAGCAAAACTCTGCGCCTGGGACAGTACCCGAATCGAGGCGATCAAACGGATGCGGCGCGCGATATCGGAATACATCATTCTCGGTGTCCAAACCACCCTCCCCCTCCACTATGCGATCATGAACAGCCCCCAATTTATTGAAGGGAATACGCATACGCACTTTTTGCAGGAAGAGCACATCATAAAGACGCTCGAACGCTACAAGCGGGATGAAGAGGCGCGCATGCAGACACTTGCGGGATCGTTCGGGCAGGGCAAGAAAGTAGCGGCGATCACGGCAGCAGTGAACGTGTATCTCCAGCATCAGAAAGAATAATGCCCGAATTAACGCCTTATCAGAACCTTTAATAATTTTTACGGCGTTTTTACTATGCACTTTTTGTGCTGCGGTGGCCTAGCTGGTTAGGGCGCCAGACTCATAGGGTTTATCGACGCTTCATTATGCGTTTTATGACTTTGAGAGATCTGGAGATCGGGGGATCGTAACCCTCTCGCAGCATTTCTTTTTAACAGGTTTCTCTTCCAGAAGAATCCCCATAATGTATAACTCTAATGTTTAAGCCCGAAATTCCATTTTCTCACTGTTTAGAATCTGTTTTTGAATTTCCACAATATCTTTATTTACGATTTTATCTAACACACTAGAGATAATTGAGGTGAATTTGTGCTTCTTGTAAATGCAGTTATTGGACTCATCCAGTTAATTATCGCAATTGTCTTTGCGGTTATTGCATTGTATATCTGCTTTACTGTTTTTGGAAAGGTAACCGGGAACATTGATGAGCAGAAAGAACTGGCAAAAGGAAATGTGGCATTTGGTATCGTTGTCGCAGCAATCTTTGTGGCAATTGCCGTTGTTGTACAGTCCGGTGTTTCCGGTATCTCCGTTGGTATTGGAAAGGCAACCGCACACGGGCTTGCCTCTGTTGACGGGATGATCGCTATCGGCGTCGCATTTGCACAACTGATCCTTGGTATACTCCTCGCAATCGGTGCAATTTACCTTGCGTTAAACATCCTTGATAAACTCACAAAGGGTATTGAGGAGTTTGAAGAACTGAAAAAAGGCAATGTCGCTGTGGCGCTCGAGATGGCTGGTGTGATTATCGCAGTCGCATTGATCATCCAGTCTGGTATCAGTGGTATTACTGCTGCATTGATCTGATAAAATCACTAATTTTCTTTTTTTGGGGTAATTTCAGAACGTTTGGAGTTATCTCCCGTACATATTAATCGCACGGATTAGTTCAGCAAACCCATCCATCTCCATCGAGAGCACTTGCACTTTTGTCATGCCCATGCTTGTCTCTGCATCAGCGGTGAGCATGTCGGGACCCCGTATCACTTCGCGGTCAATTCCGTCACGGCTGAGCACTTCCTGTGCTTCGGCATCGTGAACAAATGCCCGCCCGGGAATAATGACGGTCTGCTCAAGCTGCCGGAGATCGAGTTCTTTTAAATCATCGATGGTTATCAGGCATGCGATCTCTTTTTTCACCGGTACGGTTGGGATTGTAGCACCACATGCAAAGAGCACGGCATCGATGAAGGGTGCGGCAACACTCCCGGTAATGACGGATGCCATGCGCTGAACCTGCGGGAGTTTTTTTATCAGTGCAGGTTCGTACCGGATTGCAAATGGAGAGCCTATTTCCGGATCCCAGAGAGGGGTGCCGGAAATCTTCATCCGAATTTTTTTTTGTAAGCTGGTTACGGTATCACGGAAAGATTCAACGGATTGCACCTGCTGCCCTTTGATGATCGGGGCATTACCTAGGATCAGTCCTTGCTCAGTTGCATTTGCAAAACGCATGAGGATAAGCCCCTTTGCTCCGCGCTCTTCCAACCATTCGGAGGTGTGTTCAAGGACCGCACCATCGTTGATGCCGGGAAGGACAACTGCGGCGGCATAGACATCGATCTCTCCGCATAACTTCTCCAGTATGTTCAACGATATATCTGGTGTGGGGTCATGCATCCAGCGTTTGCGGAGCGCCGAGTCTGTGGCAAAAACCGTGAACGAGATTTCGGAGAGCCCATTATCAATCAGGAGGTCCGCAATCTTCTTGTCGTCCCAGCCTTTGCCACTCGTGTACCCGATATGGAGCGGGGCTTCCATCGCGCCCAAGAGTTCGATGAGATCGGTGAATTGCGGGTAACAGCTGGGATCCCCGCCGCCACTGATCGTGATGCGATCGAGGTCGCCGGATTTTGTTTGCAGCGCGGCGAGGATTTCATCTGCAATAGTTTTGAGATCCTTGAAACCACTGTACTCTTCTTTGACACCTTTGGTACAATAATCACAGCCTTTTTTAAAGGGGAGACAGTACCGGCAGCCAAAGGCTTTGACATCTTTTACATGCTTGAAGTAACAGTATTCACAGAATCCGCGGCAGTCGATGCCTGCGCGTCCCCCGATATCAACGGTCAGCTGTGCCATTATTATTGATTAGTCAGTTGTTGAGTGTAAAATGTGTTTGGAAATGATGAGATAAACCGGTTAATAATAATAAGGCGATTGGGGAGAATTCCCCCTAATCATCAGTAACGATGGGCATTGTACAAACAATGAATTTTGGAGACATCATGAAACTCGTGTTTGAGAATAAAAAGGCTCTTCTCCCGATTTAGGATTTTTAGTCATATATAAAGGATTGCACAAAATCGAGCGGGAAAAATCATACGCAGCGGGGAGCCATCTAATGTGAGTTGTGGGACCTCATTATCTCCCATAAACCGCCTTGCCCAAGCGCGACCCGACGAGGCGTCGCGCCGACCCCCATCAGGGGGTGGGAATCCTCACAATGCCGGGGTTTTGGGGCGGCAGTCCCCTTTACTATGTTTGCCAAGACCGTGATTTACAAACATAAATGATGATTACCCGAATAATTTATATCACTGGAACAAAAAATTG
>JAPKXU010000110.1 GCA_026394655.1 Methanoregula sp.
GTAAACAGGATAAACGGGATCTCCCCGAACTTCGTCCGTACTTCAACAAGGAACTGGATGCCGTCCATCTCCGGCATCTGGTAATCTGAGACGATGGTGTCAAACGTCTCCTGTTCAAGCAGCCGTATCGCGTCGGATGCGCTGGTTGCTGTCGTTACGGTGAAATCTCCGGATTTTTCCAGGAACTTCGTGCCGACTTCGAGAAGAAGGGGGTCATCATCGACACAGAGAACACGGATTGCTGCTGCCATCAGGCACTCGTCCTCTCCTTCTTGACAGGTTTGTGTACCGCTCCCGGAGTGACTGACTGTGTGATGTTTTTCATCAATAAGAGAATGACTTGACTTGACTTGACTTGACTTGACTTGACTTGACTTGACTTGACTTGACTTGACTTGACTTGACTTGTTATCCTTGTGGGGGCTCGGTTTAATTTTTCCCATAGTTTCTCCGGGTGCGCCAGTTAGTGTTGATTGGAGTATGCTGACTTAATGGTTGTGATACGGGGGATGTGAAGAGACGCCATACGTACCGATGACCGAAAAAGAGCGCCGCAATTTGTGCCGGCGGTGGATCTCACACTGGACTTGCCCCCCAGTTCTTTCATTGTCTTCGGATCGATCCTGCAAATTCCCTTGGTAAAAAGAATGTGTTCGTTTCGCTATGCATAAACTGCATTGTTATGATAACCCATCATTCCCCATTCTTTTCCAAAAAAACTTCCATGAAAACCCTCTGCTTCGCACCAGAACAATGAAAACTATGCAATCACCACCCATCCTTCGGATACGTCGACTGTCGGTGGCAAATCTCAAAATTTCTTGGCAAAGTGGCTGATAGGCGTGCAGGTTCTTACGCGATACACTACCTGACCGAAAAAAAGGATGTGCAGGGAATTCACCTACAGCACGCGTTTAAAGGAATCAAGGAAGATGGATTGTGGTTCGTCAATATATATCCATACCATTTCGATCTCATTCTCTGACAGGATCACTCCGTCAGCATGTTCGTGGGAATTAAATTCAACAATCCGGAAGGTTTTCCCATCCGCGCTGATGATGCCGGCAAACCCTTCGGTTCTTACGGTCCCGTTGCTGTAGGGCATCAACAGATTTCCGTAAAAGACCCGGTCTTTCTGCTGGGTCACGACGAACATTGCTCTCTGGGTTGCATTCACCAATTGGCCGTCCCTGAACCCTACCCCCTCAGTATACCCTTTTGCAGTACCACTCCAAGTCCCCGTCAGGTTGGGAACACCCGCGGAGGTCACCGGCGGTGGAGTAACCGTTGTACAACCGGCACAAAGGATAGTGACGGCAAGAATTACCAGAATAACCGAAAGTGCGGTTTTCATATTCAAGGGAGTGGTATGTTGCAGGATATAATGGTGACGGGAGCGTGCTGTCATATCCCCAGATAATTTCACAAAAAGTAGTATGAAAATGGGCGTCAAGGCATATTATTTTCATGTTGTGTGCTTGTGGCCGTTGGGCATCGTGTGCGTTTTCATGGCAAAGATCCCGGAAATCCCGCTCCATTTTTTCAAACCCCATTTCAGGCTTGAAATACCAAAAGGACAGATAAGGACAGATACATCTGTATTTCATAAACTCTTTCTTAGAATTTCTATAGAAGAGTTTATAGAAATACGATATTATCTGCCTTTTACTGCCCCCCTCAATGATACGGGCTCCGTTTGTTTTTGTATCAGGTTATCGACCTCTGCCGGCTCTGTGAGATTCCCATCCAATACCGCTCCCCTCTTACATTTGTTTCAGCAATACCACGATCCCGCAAGAGCGACGCAAAGCGCCGACTTGATACTGCCTTTTCATTTGCAAGATTACACCAGTTCCGGTACTCAGCCAGCAGGTCCCCCCGTTTGATCTCGCCTCGCAGCGCACAACGGGCAGTAATAAAATCGCCGAGCAAATCAGATTCATCCCGGTACACCTGCGACGCTTCAGCAATTTGTGCCGGTTGCCGTAGTGTTCCGCTGGCAAAATATTTTTTTTTCGGATCCGGTGCGGACATAGAGTAAATTCC
>JAPKXU010000166.1 GCA_026394655.1 Methanoregula sp.
GACGATCACGCTGTCGCCCACGGATTTCAGGCTGTCTGAAACTGTTGCAACCAAGCTGTTACCGAGGATCCCCATTGATGCGATGGCGACGACCCCGATCACGATGCCGAGCATCGCGAGGGTTGAACGGAGCATGTGGATTCGGATATTGCGTTTTGCAATTTCCCAGAAGATCATACGGCAATGCACCCGTCAACAATTCGGATCGTCCGGTTCGTGTAATGTGCAACATTGGGATCGTGCGTCACGATGATGATCGTCGCGCCCTTTTTGTTGAGTTCCGTCATGAGTTCCATGATACTCGCCCCCGTTTTTGAGTCGAGGTTTCCCGTGGGTTCATCGCACAGGAGGATGTCGGGGTCGTTGATGAGGGCGCGGGCGACGGCTACCCGCTGCTGCTGTCCACCGGAGAGTTCAGTAGGTGTGTGGGCGTAGAACTGTTCTTCCAGCTGGACTGCATGGAGCACCTCCTTTGCCTTATCCGGGTTCACATCCTTTCCTGATTTCAGCATCTGGGGGAAATTCACGTTTTCAATAACATTTAACAGTGGAAATAAGTTGAAGTACTGGAAGATGAAACCGATCCGGTCCCTTCGCAGATTTGCCAGCTCTACATCATTCATAGCGCGGACTCTGGTCCCACTCACGAAGATATCTCCGGATGTCGGATTATCAAGGCATCCCATCAGGTTAAGCAACGTGGATTTTCCTGATCCTGAAGGCCCCATGATTGATATAAACTCCCCGCGCTCCACTGAAAAGGAGATGTGATTGAGTGCCGTTACATCCCCTGCCTTGAGCGGGTAGATCTTCACCACGTCCTCAAACTGGATTGCCGGTTCCATTACCCGTCACCTCACTGGTTCTTTCGCCGCCGGATGTAGAGATACCCACCTGCGAGTGCAAGTACAATGACGATCACCATGACCGGGAGAAGGTTTGGCAGAACCTGATTCTGTGCAGCGTCTGCGATTGTAACCGCAACATCTAGGCGGGAAGTGACCACGTTGCCATCTGAGTCCTTGAACGAGAGCTGGAGCGGGACGCTCGTTGCGTTCGCTGCGGTGAAAGTCACCTCAAAACTGCCGAAGTCATCCGGTTTTAACGCGCCTACAATATACGACCGGTACGGATCTGCCGGGACTGCCGGGGCGGTGGACGTGACCGTGACCGCGTTTGCCGTCTCAAGCCCGGCGTTTGTCACGTCACCGGTGATGTGGTAGGTGCCGGCTTCAGACTTGACGAGCACGTTACTGATCACCGGGCTCGCCTGCTTCTTGTCGGTACCGAATTCGATCGGGAGTTCCATTGTTACCTTGTGGAGGTTGTCGCCATTGTAATAATTGACCGTGATAAGTAGGGTAGCCAGCTGATCCGGCGTCACCGCGAAGGTTGCGGATTTGTTCGCACCCGAAGCGATATCACCGATGAAGATCTTTGCAGGTGAGACTGTCGCACCGGCGCCGGAGGCATCCAGTATGACATTCTGCACTTCATTATCACGGGGGTTTGAGATCTGGAGGTTTATGGATTTTTTCCTGCCCTCGGTGAACGTATCGGGCTTGTCAAGGATTGTCAGGACAAGCGGCGTATTATCTATTTTAACCATTGACCGGTACCACAAGCTGTCTCCATCACGGAAATTCAGGGAAAATGTTGGATAATATGTCCCTTCAGGAGCAGTCGCCGCAACAGAGAAAACAAACGACCGTGTCTGGAGAGGACCGAGATTTGCAGAGGCGTCGTATGTCCCGCTTATGAGATCGATACCCGCATCTGAAAAGGTTGCGTGATTAACGACAACACTCT
The DNA here is from genome assembly GCA_026394655.1 of Methanoregula sp. Classification (GTDB taxonomy): domain Archaea; phylum Halobacteriota; class Methanomicrobia; order Methanomicrobiales; family Methanospirillaceae; genus Methanoregula. The sequence goes on from JAPKXU010000166.1 coordinate 1,810, forward strand.
GGTCGGAGTTGCTATTTGTGACAGCAAATGTGACCGTCCCTGTGTCGCCCACAAAAAAAACGCCGGGATCATAGGTCACCCCAGAAACATACACTTTCTGCGAGGAAAGAATACCCTCCGGGGTAGTGTATGCATTTGCCGGAAGTACCAGAATGCCCATTGTTACGATAAGTAACAGGAATATTCCGGACCATGAAATCGCGAAGCAGGTCGAGGTCGCGTTTCCCGCTCCCGAAAGAGCCGGTCTGTTTTTTACTGTCAAATCACGGTTTGCCGCGAGTGACGAGGGTTTTGTATTACTGAACATGAAGGGTTCCTCAATTTTGTAGTAAAAATTTTTACTACTTTTTCTTTAACTAGTTTTACCGGGATGATTATAAAGATATCCCAATATGAAGTAAATTTTTTAACAACAGAGCGATCATGATTACACCATGGAGAGCATTCCCGCAGCCCTTATAAAATCGCTCAATGATCTCGGGTTATCCAACTATGAAGCGAGAGTATACGCCACGCTGGTCCTGTACGACAACGCGGAAGCAAAGGAGATCATCGATTTTCTCTCCATATCAAAGCCGAGCGTATACGAGGCGTTGGATCGTCTTTCGGAAATGGGACTTGCCGTAAAGAGAATCTCAAAACCGGCACGGTACAGCGCGATCTCTCCAGCAATGGCCATCGAACTCCTCATGGACAAGCACAGGATGGCAGCAGATCAGGCACTGGCGGCACTCAGAACACTGGAGAAGAAGAAGGTTCGCACCGACAAGGAGGATGCCCTATGGACCATCTACGGGGACGCCAACATTGAGTATAAAATCCGTGACCTCTTCAGGAAAGCGAGACGCCAGATCAGCTGTACGATCGGAGAAAGATACCTACCGTACATCGAGAATATTAAAATCAGGGATGTTTCGTTGCGGCTCATTGTGATTTCGGATGATCCGTGTATTCAGGGAAAACTGCAGGAATTATTTCCGGGAAAAAATGCAGAGATTCATGTCGTCTCTGTAGAACAATTCAATGTCCCGCCGCCATTTGCTCCGCCGGAATTTGTTGAGGCGACAAAATTTATGAACTTCGAGAATACCCTTGAACTGATCGTCGATGATGAGGAACTCCTCATGATCCCACCGTTTATTTCCGGCAGTGTTTCAGTCCTCAATACCAGGAATAAGGGAGCGATCCTCCAGATGAAGATGATCAGTCAGATGAACTGGAAACGGCATATCGATAACGAGGAATTGCCCTTCCCTTTTCAGCCCCCTCAAAAGAAGAAGACCTAGACTTAATTAATCTGGATCGCCCGGCATCCCGCAGATCGTGTGCGAACATGCACGTGAATTGCCAGACGGCTAATATACCGGGATCAGCCCTTTACTCGTTCCAGTGATCGACCGGCCGCCCTGCCGGGTCACGACAAATGTATTTTCGATACCGACAAGCCCGACATCCTTGATGCCCTTCTTGGGTTCGATGGCAAACACCATCCCTTCCTGCAACGGCTCATCGAATCCTTTCGCGATCACGGGCGTTTCATCAATCCATAACCCAATCCCATGACCAAGGAACTTCACCTGGTGCTGTCCGAATCCCATGAAATTCTGCAAAAATTCCGGGCTTTGTTCTTCGATAATGGTGGTGTAAATCTCTGACGGAATTGCACCGGGTTTCAGGAGTGCTGCCACGTCGTTTTGTATCCTGACGCATTGCTGGTGAACCCGGATTGCATCCTCCGGGATGGATTTCCCGAACATGTATGTCATGGTCTTGTCGGTCTGGTACCCTTTATAGCCGCACCCGATATCGATGACAACGAGATCACCTGAGGATAATTTCTTCTCCCGGCACCCCATCAG
>JAPKXU010000041.1 GCA_026394655.1 Methanoregula sp.
AGGACCGGGTTGATCCAGTTCCTGTACTTTCACCGTCGGAGGTTTAGTTGCTGTAGGATTTGATGGATGGTCGGTACCCTTCAGCTGGTGAGGGCCGGCATGAGACAGATCAACCGGGCGGATTTTGATCCCTCCTCCCGGGACTTTACTCTTCCATTTTAATCATTCAAAATCAAAAGGGGCGAAAGAAAGATATTTCATGCCGGGAGGCAAGATCCGTCATGTTGATCGGAATACCGGGCGGGTTTTGTGATGGACAATTTTTCCATACAGGTTGATGATAATTTTTTAGCAACCCTGCCTCCGCACGTACAGGACGATTTGACAAAAGATATTGAAGAATATTCCGGGGAGAATTCCGGTTGTGATTGTTTTATCAGGATGTGTCCGTATTGCACGGTTCTTGTCGCTTTTTTGCGGAGCGGAACCGACGACAATAACGGCAGGACGCTTCAGGCATGTGCTCATTGTGGCGAGACCACCCCGTATGATAAATGTAAACAGAGTATCGGAAAAGCAAAAATTCTCTGTGATCTTTCGGTAAGTGCTGCATCAAAAGAGGGACCGGGAGAAAAGAAAAAAGAAGAACGCGAAGAAGAACGCGTATTGCAGGAACAATGCATTGTTGTCCTTGCTTCGGGAATTCTCGTGTTTCTCCGGGAATTGTATGGCTTGTGCATGGATTTGGCGTATGTTAAACCAGAATTCTCTCTCTATGCAAAATTCAATACCGGCGCACACATTGATCGTGTGCTGCCCGGTGATGTGATTGATCGATTCAAAACCGAATTGAAAATGGATTTATCAGAAATTTTAGGAAACGACCGGATTAAAAAACTGCATCTCCTGCTACTAAAGAGGGATGCAATTGTGTATAAAAACAGCCGTGCAGACACGACTTTTCTCAACAACAGCGGGATACAAGGCAAAGTGGGAAGCCGGATCCCCATCTCACATCTGGAAATCTTGGATTTTATCCGGACATCTGAAATTATTGTTGATCTCCTTGAGAAGGAATGTGGCACACTGATCACCACGGGAATACAAGACCGGATAAAAAACCGGCTTACCCGCAGCCTTTCAATTCTGACATTCGAGACGCCGGATCCTGTTAATAAAAATGGGTGAGGAACCCGGAAAAACCGATTGAATGTCGTATGTAATCGGGACGTATGATCTTTTTTAGTCAGGTGCATAAGTCCTAGATTGTTCAAAATCACCAGTCTGTTATTTAAAAAATCACAGAAGGAAAAAACCTTATTCCCTTGCACTCATACAATGAGGAAAGGAGGTTAGATCTTTTTATCCTTAATCTGAATCTGAAAGAACACTTTCACGTATTCACGAAGATAAAAGATCATTAAACTTTATGCAATTGTTGGTCAGCCCCAGCAGCGTCGAAGAGGCAAGGCTTTCTGTAGCCGCTGATATCATCGACGTCAAAAAACCTTCCGAGGGCTCGCTCGGCGCCAACTTCCCATGGGTCATTCGCGAGATCAAAGCGTTTGCGAAAAAACCCGTGAGTGCTGCAATTGGCGATTTCCCCTACAAGCCCGGCGGGGCTTCACTTGCCGCTTACGGCGCTGCCTGTGCAGGGGCTGACTATGTGAAGATCGGGCTCGCGTTCGATGGCGCCGATCATGCCCGCGACGTGATCAGTGCAGTCGTAAAGGCAGTCAAAGACGAGTTCCCGGAAAAGATTGTTGTGATCGCCGGCTATTCCGATTACGACCGGATGGGTTCGATCTCGCCGTTCGATATGGCACCCATTGCGGCTGAATGCGGTGCCGATGTTGCCATGGTGGATACCGGCGTGAAAGACGGCAGGAGTACATTCTCGTTCATGGACGAAGGAACGCTCCGGAAGTTTGTCGAGAAAAACAAAAAACTCCACCTCGGCACAGCGCTAGCCGGTTCGCTGAAGTTCGAGGATATTGACGCGTTAAAGAGAATCAACCCGGATATTATCGGCGTGCGGGGAATGGTCTGCGGTGGCGATCGAAACGCGACCATCCGCGAGGATCTTATCACCGCAGCGCTGGCAAAAATCAGGTGAATTATGTACGTTGAAAAACTGGATGTCCCACTCTCCCTCACCTTTGACGATGTGCTGCTCGAGCCACAGGAGTCGTGGCTGGAACCATCAGAAGCGGACACGCATTCGAGGTTCACAAAGAGCATCACGTTAAAGATACCCCTTGTCTCCGCTGCGATGGACACCGTGACTGAAGCGATGATGGCGATCGCTCTCGCACGCGAAGGGGGTATCGGTGTAATCCACCGGAACCTGACGCCCGAAGACGAGCTCGCAGAAATGATCGCGGTCAAGCAAGCGGAAGAGCTGATCGAACGTGATGTCATCTTTGTGGAGCAGAGCGCAACGGTGGCTGATGCAGAGCGCCTGATGAACCAGCACAGCATCGGTGGCGTGCCGGTTGTTGACAAAGGGAAGATTATTGGCATCGTCTCGCGCCGCGATGTCCGGGCGATTGTTTCGCGTCACGGGGAAGAGGGCATCAAGTCCATCATGACAAAGAAACCCATCACGGCTAACGAGGATATCACGTCTGAACGTGCGCTCGAAGTCATGTACACGAACAAGATCGAGCGCCTCCCGGTGGCGGATAAACAGGGCAGGCTGATCGGGATCATCACAATGCAGGACATTCTCGACAAGCGCCAGTACCCGAACGCGACCCGGGATGCGAAGGGAAATCTCCGGGTGGCGGCGGCGGTCGGTCCGTTCGATTTCTCCCGGGCAACGCTCCTTGACGAGAACGGTGTCGATGCACTGGTCGTAGACTGCGCTCACGGGCACAACATGAAGGTAGTTGCGGCGGTTAAGGAGATCAAGGGCAGCGTGAAGGCTGAAGTTATCGCCGGCAACATCGCGACGGTAAAAGCAGCGGAGGCGTTGCTCAGCGCTGGCGTGGATGGAATCAAAGTCGGGATTGGCCCGGGCTCGATCTGTACAACACGGATTGTAGCGGGCACAGGTGTCCCGCAGATTACTGCCATCTCGCAGGTAGCTGACGTCACAGCCAGTGCGGATGTACCGATCATTGCCGATGGCGGTGTACGGTACAGCGGAGATGTGGCAAAGGCGATCGCAGCGGGTGCGGATACCGTGATGATGGGCAGCATGTTCGCCGGCACTGATGAGGCGCCGGGCAAAGTGATCACGATCAAGGGCAGGCGCTACAAACAGTACCGCGGCATGGGATCGCTCGGCGTCATGAGCACTGGGCAGTCGAGTGACCGGTATTTCCAGAAGAAGGGAATCGGGAGCACGAAGTTTGTTCCCGAAGGTGTGGAAGGTGTAACCCCGTACGTCGGGCACGTGGGAGAGGTAATCTACCAGCTTGTTGGCGGGCTCAAATCCGCGATGGGCTACACCGGGTCAAAAACGATTGACGAGATGCACAAAAAAGCAAAGTTCATCCGGATCACAAACGCCGGCATGACCGAAAGCCACCCGCACAATATCCTCATCACTGATGAAGCACCGAACTACCGGCTGTTTGAATAACCTATTTTCCGGTAAATTTTTTCCGGAAATTTTCCAAACGTAAAAATTATTTTCCGGATTTTTTGCCGACATTACCTTCATTGAATATTTTTCCCAGTCACCAATTTTGTTCTGGAAATTTGTTACGGTTACGGGAATTTTTTGATGGAAAATTGATCGTGTCCCGCATTTATCCAGAAAAACACTCACGAGATCTTTAATCACTGGCTCAACAGCTGAAATCGCGAATACAATATTCATGCATTGAAATTGTGCCCAGAACAGAGATCAGACAATTAAAAAAAGGTTAGGAATGATTGGGGATTTGATCAGATTTGTTGTTTCGCGCGGAAACGGTTCCTGATCTTTTCAGAGAAGAACTTTCCGACTGCAGGAGCGCTAATGAGATCTGCGTATACCTTGGAAGGAACACTCGAGTATTGATAGACCAGACCTGAATGGAATTCGATCTCCATATTTTTCCGCTCGGTATCGTAGCCCACGGACCTCAGGATTGTTGATTGAACAGGTTGCCTTTCCAAAAAATTCACCAATGGTTTATTGGTGCGCTGAGGGGATAATAGTTGGCAGAAAAAATGGATTAAAATAAATTTTGATTTTTTAACTTTGTGACAATCGGTTCCCGGACTTCAGGTTTCCTTTCTTCACTTCTCCTGTGCAGGAGAAGCCAGAAGATATCAACAGGGACGCGCCTCGCTCCGCATCTCAATACCTTTTTGTCCTCGCACTATTATTCATCATTTAAATATGAAAAAAACTAACATTAAGTAAATATGGATGACGTAGTTGAGGTTGCCCGCCTGCTCGATATCCTCGGTAACCGGAACCGGCGCCGCATCATCGAACTGCTGCGACAGAAGCCCTGTTTTGTTACCGAGATATCGGACACGCTCATGCTCTCGCCCAAGGCGGTGATCGAACACCTCCAGTTGATGGAGAGAGAAGCGATCCTCTCGTTCCAGATGGACACACGGCGGCGCAAATACTACTACCTTGCAAACGACATCCTTGTGGATGTCAGCCTGCAAAGCATGCAGAGCGGGATGGTGCTCGCAGCTGAAGCAGAAGAGAACGATGCTGCTGATCAGGCACGGCACTCCGTCGCTATGCTCGGGCAAATGATCAGGGCACACGATCAACTCATTGACAGTCTCGAACAGATCAACCATGATATCGAAACAAAGTGCAACGACATTGCCCGTAACCATAAAGATTTATTCAGGAGCGAACGAGAACTTACCGTAGTAATTGCTCTCTCGCATGACTCTCTGACACTCGATGAACTTGCCGAAGTCACCGGGGGTCCTAAAGAAGAGCTTGCAGAAATCCTGCGGCGGTTCGGTAAGAAAGATATTGTTACACGATCAAAAGATCGGTTCACACTAAGAGGTATTCATGCCGGATGATTCCAACACCCCTTATGATGATGTCTTCAACAACATGGCAAAGATTGTTGATGAGATTGTAAGGCAGATGCCCGAGGCGCAGCATGCACGCATTATCGGCTACACGATAGTGACGAGGCATGTTGGTGACGCTCCGAAGTGTTTTTTCCCGGGTGGCGATGAAGACCGGGGCGATATCCCGTACGAAGTGGCGGAGTCAGAGACACATATCTTCATCACCGCTGAAATTCCCTCTGACACCGTGAATGCACCATATGCGGATATTCAGCCAAACACCGTGCATATCTGCGTTGACAACCGCAACACGGCGATTATGCTGAACAAGCCAATCGATGTGATCCACAGCACGTACCGGGTGCACCGCAGTGTTATGGATATCACGCTTGCGAAGATCCCGGATGTCTGATCTGTAACAGGAAAACGCTTCGAGCCAGTTTCGTACTCGTGTATACGTATAGCATATGGGTATGAGGACGGTTTTCGATTTTTTTAATAACACACAATCGACAGTGAATAAAGTCAAAATTTAAAATCGGTCTGACCCCGCGACTAACTTCGGATTAATAACCACTTCACAAGGATCGGGTCCATCCTCGTGTTTGTGAGTGCCTCCCGTGATATGAGCGTCACATTCGGCAATATGCGGACATTTCGTACAATCCAATAAAGTTTTGACTGCCATTATCACTCGTGCTTGCCACTAACACGGGCGCTGGCTATTTAACTATGTTGATAATTTGCAGAAATCAGATTAAACGAGTTCTAAGGAAAAATTACTGTCATTTATTTTTTATATGTGCTAAAGATAAAATAAAAATAATTTTTTTAAAAAATGACGGTAATAACAAATCGTCGTTTTTTATTTTATATTCCCTGTCCTAATTAGATCTAATAATGCAGCAGCACAAATCCCATCGGAACCAGGATTATTTATTGAACTAATAAATGGTTTTTTCTCTCCATTTTCACATCCATTTACCTGTTGACGGATATGACTCAAATTAAAAGGATTATATGTCCAATTATCTGGTAACAAATGATAACTTAAATTAGTCTTTCGGTCTCCGGCGCTCGAAGACGAGATCTGAAGACCGTTTGAGGAAAAGAGGATAAGGCTGATGGAGCGTTTCCGCACAGGAAATTTTTGGGTGTAACAGTTGCCGGATCACGCCTTCACGGGTTTATCCGTGGGCACCCACTGGCTGATCGATTTTTTGTCCGCCTTGAACTCATGGAACTGCCGTAACGAGACCGTCAGGTCGCGGGTGAATGCGAAATACCCGATCTGCGTAGTCCGGCAGAGTTTCATCGCCATGTCCATCAACCCCCGTGGATCGGGGCGTGCCTCCCCAAGCCAGATATGGAAGATGTTGCCGCCATCGACAATCGGGAAGAAGGTATGCTCTACCTCCATTCGTTTTGTCAGCGGGACATCGGCACCCGGTGCAACATGCGTACCGTTCGTATAGTAGATAGGCAGGTCCCGGCTCTTGCCCAGCTGCTCAAGCCCGTAATCAAGATCTCCCTTGATAACTTTTGCAGCAAAATCGTGGTACCGTTTGTCAAGCAGGTCTGCAACTGCAAACCGCTGCCCGGTAGTCTCGGCGGGTGTCCGGGCAAGAGCGATCGTCATGTTGTTCCTCTGCGAGAGTAGTTTGGCATATTGTTCCATCTCTGTCATCGCACGCACGGCGAGTTTGAACGCTGCCTTCGACTCGTGGAGTTGCGAACCGATATGGTGCTGCACCATCTCGTTCACCCCAACGATCCCGATCGTGTAGACCAGTCCTTCAAGATCAACCGCAATCGCGCCACGCTCCCCGGTGTTCGGGTCTTTCGGGCGCTGCATTGCAAATGGCATCCGGCTGTTCGCCCGGATATTGTCCATCCACCGCCGCTTGATCTTGAAGATCTCCACAGCCACATCCATCAGTGACCGGAGTTCGGCATAGAGCCGCTCGTCGTTTCCTTCTGATTTGTATGCGGCACGCGGGCAGTTCACCGAAACTACCTGCCACGAGCCCATGGAAAAGTGCTTGCCATCGGTGAAGTAGAGTTTTTTATCGAAATCCGAGTCCTTGTCAGCCACTGCTGAGAACTGGTAAGCGCAGCACTGGTAGCAGGAGATCCCTTTTCCCGCGCCCCGGTAAGTGGGGAGCTGGTTGTCGTAGTAGGGCGTCCCGAACTTCGATGCGAGTTCAAAGGTCATCAGGTACAATTCCTGGAACGTAGGGAGATCTGGATTCTTCCGGTTGAACTCCTCGCGCTCGATCATGAAGTCCGGCTCGATCGAAATCTCGGGTTTCGGGAAGTTGAACGGTTTGCCCCAGTAATCGCCTTCGAGCATCACTTCCATGAGCGCTTTAAAGAGGAGCCGGACTTCGCGCTCGAACTCGCCATATGTCCGCCGGGGCGCGGACTTCCCGTCCCAGACTTTGCCCTTGTACACGCAGGGCTTGTCCTGCCAGAGCGTGGGAACACCGGGCGAGAGCTGGACGGATGAGAAGACAAGCTGCCCGCCACGGGCAACCATCATCTGCGTCATCTCGTACACGAACATCTGCATGTTCTGCTTGATTTCAGCATACGGCATCCCTTCCATATACGGGGCGATGAACGTGAGGAAATTGTAATAGCCCTGCCCCCCGGCAAAGTTCGTCTGCGCAGAACCGAGCGCCTGGACCGCGTGGAGGATCGCCACCTCTGCCCGTTTCGCGGGTCCCGCCACGGAAGCTTTCGTCCCGTTCCCGTCCGGCATCAACCCGTAGTAGAGGAAGTAGCGGAGGTCCCAGTCCTGGCAGAACGGTCTGGTACCAAAATATTCCAGGTCATGGATGTGCATCTCGCCAGATAAGTGGTGGTCGGCGAGATCCGGCGGGAGCTGGAGCAGGTACTGCTCTTTCGAGATCTTGTCCGCTTTTTTCTTGTGCGAGGTCTCGGCATTCTCCTGCAGGTTTGCGTTGTCGTGCGCTTCAAATCCCCTGCCCACATCGATCTGGTGGGCATCATACACCGGCGTACCGACACGGGTGCAGACGTTCCGGTACTGCACCATCCCTTTTTCAAGGAGCGTGATGTTCATGATCTCCCGTATGAGAGGTCCCGATAGTGCTTTTAACCCGAGCGTCAGGATGCGCTGTTCAACGAGCCGGGCGATCTCTTCCGCGGTTTCCTGATCTGCACCTTCATACCCGTAAAAATCTTCAACCAGTTTGGTTTCCTGAAGGATTTGGTGGACGATACGATCACGGTCCCATTCGACGATATGACCATCAGAAGTCCGGACAAATGGGAGTGTGGGAAAGAAGCTGCCGTCAAAAGTCCGTTGCTTGGTCTCCCGCCGCGCCATTATTCACCCGTGATAAGATGCGTGAGGTGTTCACTGTTCATCTTACCAGACGGGAAAAGATCTGCGGATGTGAAAAATTCTTCTTCCTTCTGGAGGACGGGAGCTTCGTTTACAAAGATCCCATTTACGCGGAGCTCGGTAAGGGATTCAGCAGTTGACAGGTCGCGCTCGGTAAAAGTATACCCGCCCTTTTTCAAAAAGCCCTTTAATATTTCACAATTCGGGCAATGCTCCAGCGTGTATACGATCAACTGCATTTTTTCCGGCACAAAAGATCCTTCCCTTTCGTCATCTATGCAATAGGCAGTTGTGGAATAAAAAAACGCCGATAAAGTTTTTTAGTCGCCGGCTCACGGATTAAATTTCCATACGACTTTTACCCAAAATTATAGTTTGAACACCTTCACTGCGAACCTGCCGGGACACTGGCATCGATCACCATTTCTAGAGGAATAGAGAATAGTACCGTAATGGTCCGGGCGTTTGTGGCACTGGAGTTGTCTGGCGAAATAAGAGAGGGTATCCGGGCAGCGCAGGAGATATTGCGCGGGTGCCCGGTACGTCTCACGTTCGTTGATCCGCCACTCATCCACATCACGATGAAGTTTCTGGGAGAGGTGGATGAACGGATCGTCCCGAAAATTATCGCGGCGCTTCAGGTTATCCCGTTTGTCCCCTTCACGGTCACTGCCGGGCGCGTGACGGTAAACAATCCCCGGCGCCCGCACACGGTCTGGTGCGAGATTGAGGATGGGGGGAAGAGCCGGGACCTCTTCCGGCTCGTGGAGACTGCCCTCGAACCGCTGGGATTTTTGCGTGAAACGCGCCCGTTCACTCCCCATGCCACTCTCGCAAGGGTGAAGGTGCCTGACCCGTCATTGTTCGGGCAGATCGATCTGCTGAGAGGAAGAACGTACGGGAGCTGTGCGGTCACGGGCTTAAAACTCAAGAAGAGCACGCTCACCCCGGAAGGACCGGTATACGAGGATCTGCTGGTGGTAGCATGGTGAGTCACTTGCCGCTGGAAGAGAGAGTTCTTGCCCAGTTTCTCCGCCCGACTGCCGAAGAGCACGATTACATTTGGGACGTGGCAGAAAAACTGCTGCGTGCAATAAACAAGAGCGGGAAAGCGGAGGGGATGGTCGTTGGTTCGATCGCGAGGAGCACTTGGGTGAAAGGGGACCGAGACCTCGATCTCTTCATGCTCTTTGATCCCGCCATTCCGCGCGAAGCGCTCGAAGCGGAAGGACTCGCGCTAGCCCGCCAGATCGCGAGCCGGTTCACCCGAACATATCATGAGAAATA
>JAPKXU010000276.1 GCA_026394655.1 Methanoregula sp.
AACACCTCATCCACAATTCCCTTGATGTGATGCTCCTTTGATGCGATGAACACATTCATCTCCTTTTTCACCACTCCGAGTTTCTTTCTCAGGTACTCCGGATTCGTGATCAGTTTCTGCTCGTGCACCTCCCGCCCTTTCAGTACCTTGAACCGGGTCTCCTCATGCTGCGGGATGTCCAGACAATGCATGAAATAGATGAACCTGGGACAGAAAAGAAACTCAAGCACATCGGAGATCGTGATAATTGTTTCGCTTTTTGCCATCATCATCAGAAGAATTTGGTCAGCAGTTCGTCACTTACCAGTTTTTTGTCGAATGCCTGACCAAGCAGTTTCACCTTCTTGAACGATACATCATCCATCGGAAAAACATAGACAGAATCAATTTTGGGATCGATCTCCTGCTCACATTCCAGTGCGAGAGAATCCCGCTCATTCGCATTCAGGTTTCCCAGAAACACGCTCTTCTGTACCCGGTAGAGCCCTTTGTTCAAACAGATCTGGGCAACATGGTTGCGTGTCTTGTTCTTCGCAATATCGTACACAACCCAGACCATTGTCATCCCTTCACCTTCCTCCTACCGGATCAGATTATTCGCAATACTATGAAACTCCATCTGGATCGTGTTCCGGACTTTCACATTCCGTCCACGGTATTCGATCTCCCGGTCAAACATCTCGTTGACTGCTGTTATGAGGACTGCCTTACCCTCCTTGTTCAGGTACAGACCACCCGGCACCGGATCGAACAGAGTAGTTGAAACCTGTTTTTTCGAGAACAGGTTCACAACAGTCCGGTCGATATGTGTCCGGAACAACTCGATCAGGTCAAACACAAACGACCGCTTGTTGTAGTTATCCGTGTGGAGAAATCCGACATACGGGTCCAGTCCGGCAATGATGCACGCGCGTTCCACCTGCGAGTAGAGCACGCCATACCCATAGTTCAGCAGGCAGTTGAACCCATCACGTGCCGGATCCCGGCTCCTTCCTTTGAACTTCCACGGTTCCGGCATGATGCCGGCAATCGCATCAAAATAGTGCTGGGATGCCATACCCTCCACTCCCATGATCGACCCGCGCCGGAAATCCAGCGACCCTTTCATGGCGAGCAATGTCTCCCGCAGTTCTTCAATTTTTGCGATCGGGAGTTCGATCTGGTCTTTCTGGTCCGGACGGTTCTTCTTCAAATCCTTGAGAAGATCGATCTGGTTCTCAATCTTCTTTGCAATCCAGCCACGGGCGAGAAGAAATCCGGTGTCTGTGGATTCGGCTTCGATCTGGCGGCGGCGGATCAGCGTCGTGCTGCCGAGTTTTGAATGCCACACGCGCCCGTATGGATCACCGAAATGGTTGAGGAAGATGATATCGATGTTGTTCTCGACGGCAAACTCGATCGCATCGGTTGTTATCGTTGCGGCGGTGGTGATGAGGATGCTGTCCACTTTGTCGGCAGAGACCTCGAAACTTTTCTCATCGGTCTTCACGAGAAAACAGTTCTTCTCTTTTTTCAGGTACGATCCCCGGGTGTTGATGACCAGTTGCATTACATGATCCTGTCTTTATTAAAAGATAATTGCCTGACCGCACCGAACCCGCGTGAAACCGATTTCCCGATGCCGAGATAGTCTGGGATGATGAAATTTGCATAGAACTTCCCGGTAAATGTCATGACACTGACATCTTTCAGCCGGTCTTTTTTGAAGTGTACATTCGCATCACATTTGATCTGCCCGGGCACATCGTATCCCATCGATTTTGACATGGAGATGATGTTGCCAATGAGAATCTTACGGACGAACTCGTCCCGCTCTACCTTTCCTTTGAGGGTGTAGAACTTCCGGTAATTCTCCTGGTTCAGCGCGAGCCAGGGCGTGACAAATTCGTACGAATGAATCTTCTCCGAGATGCCGAACTCTTCATCTTTGAGGCTGATACCCCGTTCTACGATCTGGTACGTGTTTGCGCCTAAACGGATCTCCTCGTATTCGTCATAGATCTGTTTGAGGACTTCGGCTCCTTCGTTGATGCCAATGACCATTGGGGTGTTGTCAATCATCTTGTATTGCACTACCGGATAGCGGTAGATGAATTTGTCCGCGTCGTGCTGGTGCAGCTCCGTGTACTCGGTGAATTTTGTCGCGAAGAATCCCCGGAGTTCCTGTGCGGAACCGAGGATCGGGCGGGTGGAGCCGAGAGTCAGGGTGAAAGTGTGGAGGATCATATAATCAGACTCGATACTTCTACATCATCTGCGAAGGATGCGCCAATATCCGAATCATAATTCATTTCACAAAAGGTGATGTCATCAATAATTTCTTTGTGCTTCCGGACATACCAATACGGCATCTTCACTTCATACAAACGACGCTTATAGGGTGGGAACCCCGACTCAATTACCCTCTGTTTGAATTGTAAGGGGATAACCGGGATCTGAAGATAGTCCACTTTCCGTGTCTTATCTTCAAATTTATTCGGATTATCGAAAATTCCCATAAGTGTATTCTGGACATCCGCATATCGTTCACTTGCATCGATAAAGTGTTCCGAATGCTCGATATCGATACCGGTGTATACTTTCTCAACGATTGCGATCAGATTGGATTCCGTTAATTCCGGATGCGATGTTTTAAAATTGTTAAATGAGCGCGCCAATAATCCCGTAGAATCCGGATCATAGATCTTTTCTGAAATTTTTGACGGCGTAAAGATGTGTATCCAACTGTCTTTTTTAATTCGTCTTCTGTTTACCCTACCGGCTCGCTGAACAATTGC
>JAPKXU010000186.1 GCA_026394655.1 Methanoregula sp.
GCACCCGGAGATCCTGATGATATCGATGTTGTTGTCCTCTTCGACGGTTTCGGCACTGCCGAGATCTTTTGCGGTCAGGTCTTCCGGTTTGTTGACGATTGTTGCGTTCAATGCACGGGCGGCATATTTCATGTCCTTCTCCGGGACATCTTCAACCGCAAGGATCCCGTTCTTCGCAAGGAAGAACTGGATCGGATCTGAAATACCCTTCTGGCACAAGAGGACGTTTGCACCGCTGTTGATTACACCATCGGCAAGTCTCTTTAACGTCTCGCGTTCCTGTTCGCTGAACAGGGCGATCTGGTCTGCTGTCGTGATCTTGATCTTTGCCTTTACCTGAGTCTTTGTGATCTCAAGGGGTGTAGCGATCAGGGCGACCTTTGCCTTCGTGATCTTCCGGGGCATTCCTTCGTTGACGCGCTTCTTGTCGATGACAATGCCGCGGATCAGTTCCGCATCATCCATTGACCGCCCCTTCTGCTTCTTGATCATTACATCTTCTTCATCAACAAGGAAATTCCCGTTCGCCTTCTCTGCGACAGCCATAACCGCATCTACGAGGATTCCATCGAGTTTTCCCCTCACGGATTCGATAGATTTCCCCGTGATTGCGGTGTCTGCAATCTTCATTAAGGTCTTACGGTCATTGTGGTCAACCTTCAGCGAGAGTTTGTTTGTAATCTCAAGCGCCTTGTCCATGCCCATCCGGTATCCTTCGGAGATTACCGTAGGGTGAATACCCTGTTCGAGCAGCTCGTCTGCCCGCTCCATTAATGCACCGACAATAATAACCGCGGTGGTTGTGCCGTCTCCGACCATTTCGACCTGCGTCTTTGCGACTTCGATGACCATCTTGGCACCCGGGTGCTGGACGGCGATCTCTTCAAGGATAGTGGCGCCATCGTTCGTGATGACGATATCCCCGATTGTACCGACAAGCATCTTGTCCATTCATCGTGGACCAAGGGTACTCCTCACGGCGCCGGCGATTGCCTTTGCTGCCATAATATTCGAGCGCTGGGCTTCCCTCCCATAATTACGCTCAACATTCTCTTTTAAGATGATAATTGGCTGATTCGACTGCATATTAGATCCTCCGATGCTGTAAAAGGTGGAATTGAACTTCTATATAAACTATGGTGTGTTGGGTGTAAAAAAAGGTATTGAATTAGTCAATGCGGGAGATTTTGAAGAGCGAAAAGACCGGGACGCCATCGACATCCTTGATCCCGCGCTTGTCAAAGATCACCCAGATGGCAACTGGTGTCGCCCCGTGCTTTTTTAAGTATTTCACCACCTCGCGCATCGTGTTCCCCGATGTAATCACATCGTCAACGATGATGCACCGCTCACCGGTAACCGTGGCAAAATTTCCGCTGATTGATCCTACCGGGTGCTCGCTCGTGTTCTGCTTTGACGGGTGATAGATGGCGAGCCGGGCATCTTCCTGCACGGCGATAAGCGTGGCTAGCGGGATACCGGAGAGCGCGATACCGACAATGACACCTGCCGCAGGGGAAACGGCACCGGCATTTTCCTGTGTGCCGTAATACCGTTTCATGAGCATGAGCGCCATCTCATCAACGAGAGCTGCCTGGCTGCTCACGGCAGTCCAGTCGATATGGACATCTTTTGGGGCGGTTGAACCTTTTACCTGCGTGAGCAGCCATGTCACCGTCTCCATGGAGAGCGAGAGCTCATCGGCTATCTGCCCGGGGCTGTGCCCTTCAGAGAGGAGCAGCTTTGCCCGGCTGATCAGATCATCAAGGGAAGACATGGGAAAGAGGTTTGTCGTTATCTATTTAAGTTTTCGTCTGATTTGTGCACCGCAGACGAGGCATTCCCCGTCGGTTTCAGAATATCTCCCGCACCCGCTGCACCGGTACTTCCATGCGATCTTCTTTGCCACCCGTTGCTGGATCGGGTGCACGACCACGCCAAGTTCAGCGGCGACATTCTGGATAGCAAAATCATCGGTATACAACACCGCATCGCAATCAAGCGCGAGTGCGAGCAGATCACAGTCTGTCCCGGAGATCACCCGGGCATCCCGGCTCTTTTCGGCAGCTGCAAGCACTTTAGCACGTGACTCCTTTGTGGGGGAGACGATCCGGAGCCCTTCTGCAAGCAACTTCTCGAACTTTCCTTTGGCACGCAGATCGCGAAGTTCATCAGGAACAGATGGCGGGGTGAAAAGCTCACCTTCAACTGGGCAGTCACAAAAGAATATGGATGAGTCGAGTACGCATTTCATTGACAGCGCCCCCATGGAGCATACCGGATTGACATGAAACCTGTGCCGGGGTACCCCATTATTTGAGGGCGTCTGCAATACGGGCTGCAGCAGAGATCCGGCTGCATCCCCGTTCGATCGTATCACTACAGACGATATCCCGGATACCGTTCGCTTTTAAGTGGGCATATGCTCCGCCAATCAGAACCCCGTGGACGCACGCGGCATACACATGTTCTGCGCCCTGTTGATACAGCATGCCGGCTGCCGTTGCAATTGTCCCGCCGGTGGAAATGATATCGTCAACAATGACCACGGACCGTGACGCAGCGCACAACTTCTTCGGAGCCATCTTCACCTCAACACCGGAGAGGCGTGTCTTTTCAAGGTGATCAAAGTCCCAGTTGCCAGCCGCTGCGACGTCCCGGGCGAATGCCAGTGCACCGTCATCCGGTGCAAGTACCAGCGGATCGTTTAGGGCAGCAGATTCGATATACTCCCCGATATCCCGTGCGAGCGTGAGATTTGTGGTCGGGACATCAAAATATTTGAGCACGTTTTTCTCGTGGATGTTCACCGTTAAGCAGGACTCAACCCCGCGTCCCAGTGTGTGGGCGATCGCACGGGCACTGATGGGTTCCCCCTCATAGAACCGCTTGTCCTGCCGCGCATACCCCATGTAGGGAATGACCAGACGGTTTGTCGCGCTGTCACAGGCATCGATCAAAAGGAGCAACTGGACTAACGCGTCGTTATCAACGACGCTTCCGACGATAATCATGTCGTCATCCGGTTTTTGTGCGAGAAGGTATTGTTCCCCATCAGGAAACCGGGTAAATTTTACATCAACAACCGTGGTGTTGAGGGCCTCGGCGATACGGGCAGCAAGAATCTGGGATCTTTCAGTGCTGATCACTTTCATGATAATGTTCCTTCTCGTCCCGGAGACGGCATTACTTCTGATTAGTATTCTCTGTTCTGTTTTGTATCTTTATGCATTGGCTGACCGTCCGTTTTCCCTTTTTCAGGTATGAAAAAACGGAAAAATTTACGTCATTACGATCAGCTGAAAGTACTTAAACTATCATGCGTCAAATTATATGGAACCCCCACGGGTAAAAGAGGTAATTCCGGCAATGGAAATTTCGGTACCACCTGTACAATCTCACGAAGAAAAAAAAGAGGATTCGCCCCCGGCAGCTCCTGTTGTTGAAGGTGCAACCTCGCAGATTGAAGTGCCCGCCAAGCTGATCGATCAGGTGATCGGTCAGGAACATGCGGTAGAAGTGATCAGGAAGGCTGCCATCCAGCGCAGGCATGTAACGATGATCGGGAGCCCGGGCACCGGTAAGTCCATGCTTGCAAAAGCGATGGCGGAGCTCCTCCCAAAAGAAGACCTGCTGGATATCCTTGTATACCCGAACTCCGATGATCCCAACAACCCGGTTGTCCGGACGGTTGCCGGAGGACGTGGCAAACAGATCGTTGGCGCCCACAAAGCCGAGGCGAAGAAGAAAATACAGTTCCGGAACACCATCCTGATGCTCCTTGTCATCGGCATCATCGGGTACTCGTTCATCACCTACCAGTGGCTCATGGGAATCATCGCCGCAGCATTTGTTTTTATGGCGCTGCGCTATACCACTCCCCGCGAAGAGGCGATGGTACCCAAGCTGCTCGTCTCGAACGACACAAAGACCACTGCGCCGTTCATTGACGGCACCGGCTCTCACGCCGGGGCGCTTCTCGGTGACGTCCGGCATGACCCGTTCCAGAGCGGGGGGCTCGAAACCCCCGCACATGACCGAGTTGAGGCGGGTGCGATCCACCGTTCAAATGGCGGAGTGCTCTTTATCGATGAGATCAACACGCTCGATCCCCACTCGCAGCAGAACCTCCTGACTGCACTCCAGGAAGGAGAATTCCCAATCACCGGGCAGAGCGAACGATCGAGCGGTGCGATGGTCCGGACAGAACCCGTCCCCTGCAAATTCGTCATGATCGCGGCGGGCAACCTTGATGCGATGCAGGGTATGCACCCGGCGCTCCGTTCCCGTCTCCGTGGATACGGGTACGAGGTGTACATGTCGGAGAGCATGGAGGATAACGAGGAGAACCGGCAGAAGTATATCCGGTTTATTGCGCAGGAAGTGAAAAATGACGGCAAGATCCCGCATTTTGACCCCGGCGCAATCGACGAGATCATCCGTGAGTCCCGGCGGCGCTCGAACCGCAAAGGACACCTCACGTTAAAGTTCCGGGATATGGGTGGGCTGATCCGGGTCGCCGGTGATATCGCCCGACAGGAAGGAGCCCCGCTCACAACAGCTGCTCATGTTGTCACGGCAAAGATCACTGCCCGTTCTATCGAGGACCAGGTCTCCGATGATTACATCCGGAGAAGCCGGGAGTACGAGCTTACGGTGGTCGATGGGACACGCATCGGCAGAGTGAACGGTCTCGCGGTGATGGGCAGCGATTCGGGCTCTGTGCTGCCGATTATGGCTGAGGTCACCCCGGCACAGGGTGCCAGCGGAACAGTGATCGCAACCGGGATGTTAAAGGAGATCGCGCAAGAATCGATCAAGAACGTCAGTGCGATCTTAAAGAAGTTCACCGGAAGGGATGTGAAAAATATTGATATCCACATCCAGTTCATCGGCACCTATGGTGGCGTAGAGGGAGACTCAGCTTCCATCAGTGTTGCAACAGCTGTCATCAGCGCTATCGAAGGAATCCCGGTAAGGCAGGACCTCGCGATGACGGGATCGCTCTCGGTACGGGGAGATGTTCTCCCAGTGGGAGGCGTGACGTTCAAAATCGAAGCTGCGGCAAAAGCCGGGATCAAGACCGTCCTCATCCCCCGGACGAACATCAACGATGTGCTGATCGAAGAGCGGTACAAACCCCTCGTCACGGTCATCCCGGTTGACACCATCGATGAGGTGCTCAAGTACGCCCTTGTACCGGAGAACAGAGAAGGGTTCCTTGCAAAACTCAAAAAGATGGCGATACGATCAACCGCGATGATCGCCGAGACGCCTGCCATTCTCCAGCCGGTTGCATGAACGCACCCGCTGGTATCCGGTATTATGATGTGCGGCATGTCACCGGGCAGGTAACGCATATTGACATCGACAGCGGGGTTGTGGAATCCGCTGGCACCTCTTTTTTTAATAAAGCAATCGTGAGAACCCTTGGGCAGCGGGGATGGGGGGTCATCCAGATCGACAACTACATACCCGGTTCCAAAAAAAAGTTTGGAGAAATCCTCTCTTCCGCAGAAAAACTTGCACGGATCACCGCTGAACCTGTCCTTTTGGGTGACGCTGACCGCCACATGCTTCCGGTACCGCCAGCAAAAGAGGACTGCCGTTCTGTGGATATAGAAGAGAAGTCCGCGATCCTTGCAGGGATTGAGGGGGCTGCCCAACACCCGCAGGTGGTGAACCGCAGGGCAAATTACATCGAGCGGGTCGAACAGGTGCGGTTCTCCGACAGTTCCGGCAGCGAATATTCCTATGAGATCTGCCGGTCCGGGTTCTCCGTCATGGCAGTTGCCTCCCGGAACGGGAACGTCCAGATGGGGTATGAACGCGACCATTCTATTCACGGGTTCAACCTCCGGCACCGGCAGGAGCTTGGGAAGAAGGCAGCAGCAATCGCGGTTGCACTTCTTGATGCCGGTGCGGCAAAAGGGGGAAAGATGCATGCCGTTCTCGATCCCGAACTTGCCGGCGTGTTCGCCCATGAGGCGGTTGGGCATGCGAGTGAAGGGGATCTCGTCCAGGAAGGGAACTCGGTTTTAAAGGGAATGACCGGGCAGAAGATAGGCAACGAACAGCTCACGATCATCGATGACCCCACCATCCACGAGTTCGGGTTCGAGCCGGTTGATGCCGAGGGTGTTGCCGTGCGAAGAACGGAGATCATCCACCGGGGTGTGGTGAATAGTTATCTCCACAGCCGGGAGACACTTGCCGCCATTGGAAACGGCATGGCTGGTCATGCCCGTGCGATGCCCGGCGAGCCCCCAATTGTCCGGATGAGCAACACGTTCATCGAGGCAGGGAATGCGACCACAGACGAGATTTTCTCGGAATGTAAAAACGGGATATTTCTCAAGGGTTCCCGCGGGGGACAGGTGGATCCGGGGCGGGGCGTGTTCCAGTTCAACGCGGAATACGGGTATCTCATAGAAAACGGGGAGTGCACGAAGATGTGCCGGGATGTCTCGCTATCTGGGGAGATCCTGACGACGCTACATGGGATCTCTCTCTGCGGGAAAGACCGTCTGATGAGCCCGGGGTATTGTGGCAAAGGAGGACAGAGTGTGCCGGTGAGTGACGGCGCACCTCATGTCCTCTTGTGCGATGCGGTGGTGGGTGGCAGTGGAGTGGATTGAAGCACTGGTTGCGGATGGAGAGAAAAGAGTTGACGAAATCGAGGTCTTTTACGTGCAGGGCACCTCGGTCTCCGCTGACTTAAAGAAGCGAAATCTCAGTCTTGCCACTTCTTCAGAAGACTGCGGGCTTTGCATCCGCACGATCGAGAAAGGGAGGATCGGTGCCTCAAGTACCAACAACCCGGAACAGTGGCGGGAATGCCTCGACGCTGCGGTGGCGAGCGGAAAACTTGCCACGCCCCAAGAGTGGAACGGGCTCCCGCACCCAAACGCGATACCGGCAGGCGACCTGTCATTTGATCTCGCGATGACGTTCGAGCCGGAGAACGCCCGGGAATTATTGCAGAAGATGCTTGCCGGCGCTGATGAGCACCCGGCGGAGGTAACCTCCGGCTCGGCAGCCCTGTCATGGGGACAGGTGACCTTTGCGAACACGCACGGCATCCGCTACACCGCACGGCACACCGGGATCTCTGCCTCGCTTGAAGCGATCAGCGGGCAGTCCACCGGGTATGAGTTCGATCATGCCTGTTGTGTGGATGGCGTGGACCCGTTTGCAGTTGGTGAGCGGGCGACGTTCTTTGCATCCCGATCAGTTGGTGGGAAGGATATCCCGACAGGGGAGTACGACATCATCCTCTCTCCTATCGCGTATGCAGATCTCCTCTCGAACGTCTTTGTTCCTGCACTCTCCGGGCGAAATGTCCACCAGGGGCGTTCGAAACTGGCTGACCGTATGGGGAAAGAAGTTGCTGTCCCCGGGCTCTCGATGTACGATGATCCCCATCGGGTGAACGCGAACGGGAGCACGTGGTGGGATGCCGAGGGGACTCCAACAATGCGGATCGATTACGTTAAGGACGGTGTTCTCGAAGCGTTCGCGTATGACTTAAAGACTGCATACCGGTTCGGGAAAACCTCCACCGGGAATGCGGTTCGGGGCGGTTATGGGGGTCTGCCAACCATCGGGCATCACAATTTTGTTGTGGACGGACGACGGGAGGAGATTGCCGATGAACGAGTGGTCTATGCCCACAGCATCGTGGGAGCACACACGGCAAACCCGATGAGCGGCGATTTCTCTGTGGAGATTTCAAACCCGTTCTGGATGGAAAACGGGGAATTCTCCGAACCCATACGGGGTGCAATGCTCTCGGGCAACGTGTTTCTCATGCACGAGCAGATCTTCGGCTTAAGTAAAGAGAGCCGGGCGATCGGGTCGTATATTCTGCCGTCGGTTCGGATTAACGGGCAGCGGATCATCGGGAAGTAATTTTGTTTGCCGGGATCTCTTGGTATTAATTGACTGATGTTTAAGGTAGAGATTGCAGGATGTTTGATTGCTGCACCAGTGGAATGTACAAAGATCAGGTCGAATGTTTGAACATGAGTGGAGATCCATGCATTACAATGGTCCGGATCGAGTGCGATACCGATCTCAATGCAAAAAAAATCATTGAGATGCATAACGACATCATCAAGGCCTTTGTGGGGAGCCGGGTTTGCGGGATCCGGCAACACTCGATTACGTTGTTTACCGGGTGAATCGGTCCCGGAATTCTTTTCGAAAAGCTGCGATTGCTTTACATGGAATTGCAACCGGGCACCCTTTCATGATGGCAATAAACGGACTGCTCTGGTTGTTGCAGAAAATATTCTGGCAGATAGCGGATATTACCTCGATGCATCCGAGCCGGAAGTCGTCGGGTTCATGGTGCAGGTTGCTCAATACACCCAGACGGAACAGTCTGTTGAAAGCTGGATAAAAGAGAGAGGGCGAGATTAAAGCTGGCTTAACTGTTTCAATGCACCGTGGTGCCGCTGCTTGGTTTCTTCCAGATGTTTCCGCTCAAGAGGGGTCAGTCCTTTTTCTGGTGCAATCTTAACTGGCTGCTCCTTGGCATTCTGGTGCATGAATAATTATTACCGTACAGATCATAAAAACCCTATCGTAGTTTCACCCATCCCCCCGGTTGAATTCCCCCGGCAAAACACAAAATATTTTATTTTCTCCTGCATCAAAAATTGAGCACGTATTTGTAGAGTGGCAGGAGTGGTTGAGCTGATAGAGAAGAGACCGCAAAATCCCCCGGGTGATGAGGTTGTCCGGGTGAAACTCCCCCAGAAACGGAGCCGCGAGCTGTTCGGGTGCGCAGAACTGATGATGGGTGCAAATCATATTCGGATCCGGTGTTTTGATGGTGTCACCCGCTTGGGGAGGATTAAGGGAAAGATAAAAAAGAAAGTCTGGATCCGTAAAGGGGACATCCTCATCGTCATCCCCTGGAATTTTCAGGACGAAAAATGTGATATTGTCTACCGGTATACCGGGCCGCAAGTGGAATGGCTGCGGCGGAACAACTATCTCTGATCCGGGACGATTTTCTCCTCATTCATCTAATGTTCCCATATCCTTTTCTTCTGTCTCATCGCGGGACGTGTTGACGTGCCTGAGTTATGGGGGGTAGGATCTTCCCTACGGCACAATCTTTGAGATTGGTATCTCCAAGATATCTTCCGCACCGCACGCCTTGAGCATGGGGATCAACTGGTTGACGGTCTTTTTGGGCACCACCGTCTGGATGCTGTAGTAATCGATCCCGTGGAGCTGGCTCACGGTCGGTTTCTTCATCGCAGGGAGCGCCCGCACGATCCGCTCCATCGCGGCTGACGGCACGTTCATAGTGAGGAGCACTTGGTGCCGGGCTTCGATCACGCCAAAGAGGAGCGTTTTTATCTCCGAAATCTCCCGGCGTTTCTCCGGGTCTGCCCAACTCGCTTTGTTCGCGATGATCACCGTGTGGGACTCCATGATCTGCCCGATAATCTTCAGCCCGTTCTTTCGCAGGGTCGTGCCTGTCTCGGTGAGATCGACAACCACGTCCATGAGGTCTGGGACTTTTGCCTCAGAGGCGCCGAACGAATGAAAGAGCTGGACCTTAACACCGATCGATTCAAAATATTTCTTCGTAAGCACCGGGTATTCCGTGGTCACCCGGCTGTCCGGGCGGATCTGGCTCGCGTTCTCGATCGGTTCATCGCGGTGCACGGCGATCACGATCTTCACGTTGCCCTCGCCAGTCTTGCTATATGAGAGGTCTGCAACCTCAACGACATCTGAGCTGGTCTCCTGCACCCAGTCGAGCCCGGAGATGCCGATATCGAAGTAGCCTTTATCGACATACGTGGGGATCTCCTGTGGTCGTAAAATCTTGATCTTGCCGATACGGGGGTCATCTATACGGGGATTGTAATCGCGGTCAGTACGTTTGACCTCAAGATCCGCCTCTTTGAAGAGCTGGAGAGTCTGCGCTTCGAGGCTGCCTTTCGGGAGGGCGATCGTAATCATATAGTACACAATCGCCGGGAAAACCGATAAAGATAAAGGATAAAAAAAGGGATCTTCGCGTAGCGGGGATCAATCGAACGTGTGAACGAGAAGCCCGCTCAACAGTTTCGGCTCAAACCACGTGGATTTCGGGGGCATCACGCCATCTGCATCAGCGATCGCAAGCACTGTCCCGACACGGACGGGTTGCATGGCAAACGCGAGCTCATACTGCTCCGTATCCACCAGTCTTTCGAGGTCAGCGATCGGTCGGGCGCCGCCAAGATACTGGAGCCGGGCGTCCCCACGGGGATCTGTTATACCAAGCATCCCCTCCAGCACATGCTCCTGCAGGACGGCAACATCGAGTGCATCGAGTGGCGCTGCCGCACCATCCACAGGGCGAGTACACTCGTACCATCTCCCCTGGAGGTACATGTGGAAGAGATGATATCGCTCCGGGTGGGCATGCTTCGGGGGGATGTTGTATCCGCTGCCGTCAATCCCATAGTACGGCTGGATGTCGAATGATTCCCACAACCGGCGCATAAAAGTCTCCGGTGTGTAGGTGCCAAGGTCCGTGAGCAGCCGGCTGTACCCGTGGATCCGCACCCGGTCATGGGCGAACATGACACCCATGAACCGGCTGACCTCCCCACCTGTTGACAGACCCGCGAGGCGCAGCCGGTCTGCAACATTGACTGCGGCTTTTGCCCGGTGGTGACCGTCCGCGATGTACAGGTTTGGCACGTCCGAGAACGATCGTTCGAGCCGGTCGAGTGCCTCTTCATCGGTGATTGCATAGATCTGGTGAATGCCCCCTTCAGGTGTACGGACCTCGGCGTCCGGTGCGCTCCGTTGTGCAACGAGAGATTCAATAAAAGAGAAAATCCCGTCCGAGTTGCGGTACAACAGCACCACCGGACCATTATGCGCCTTCACCGCTTCGATGTGCCGGGTGCGATCCTCTTCCTTGTCGTACCGGGTCTGTTCGTGGCGGCGGATCCGGTTCTTCCGGTAATCTTCAACGTCAAGACAACAACACAGACCCATGAAGGTGTCCCCGTTTTGGCTCACCCGGTATACATACATGGCAGGTGCTGCGTCTTTACGCATGCGGTGACTGTCGAGCAGTGCAACAAAATTCTCCCGCGCCCGCTGGTAGATCCGGTCGTCATGGGGAGGGATATCAGGCAGTTCAGCATCCGGGCGGCTCACCCGAAGGAAACTGGCGGGATTTTTTTGGATCATTGCCCGCGCCTCATCCGCGGTCACGACATCATACGGGACTGCCGCGATGGCGGCAGCATTTTCCGGGGTGGGACGCACTGCACAGAAACGATAGATCTTCACCATGAACAACAACCAATGCCCCGCACAAGTGCGGTCTTCTTCTCATAATTAGGTGTGAACATTAAATAAACGACATGCCCGTTGATCCGCGCAACCGATCATGCGGGCAGGCGTGCCCGGTGGACCCCGGCATTTCCCCGGCGTGACCCTGTTACGCACATGGGAGATATTGACTGCCTCTTCTGTTGAGCGGCGCAATCCTTATTGTCTTTGGGAAAACAGGTGATACTACATCTGTACAGGTATCCGCGCTATGATCCGTTCCCATGATATCATCCCTCCTTACTCAACGCCCATTATCCGGAGGGCTACACTCGCTGACATCCCCTGGATCGACCAGATCGAGAACGAGGTCTTTGTTGACCCTTGGGAACCGGGGGTATTTGCAGAAGCGCTTGGCTACTATACGTCCACCTATTTTGTGGCTGTCTGCGAGGGCAAGATTGCAGGTTTTGTTGTCGGTGCCCTTGAGGATACCGGCGAGAATATCTACGGGCATCTCTGCAATTTTGCCGTAAGCCCGGACTTCCAAAAACGGGGGATCGGGACTGCGCTTATGCGGCGTATCGAGCAGCAGTTCGCGCTCGAAAGTGCCACCGGCGCCCAGCTGGAAGTCCGCGAATCAAACCTCCGCGCCCAGCGCTTTTATATCCGGCTTGGCTATCAGCCGGTCTTACAGATGGGGGGGTATTACGCCAACGGTGAAGATGCCCTCGTGATGATGAAGTGGTTCCGGTTCTAACGCTTCTCGCCCCGCCCGAGTTCCTTGTGGGCACGGGCAAGGTGCTGTGCGGCAAGTGCGCCGATAAGAGAGAGTTCCCCGGCAAGGACTCCCGTCGCTATGATCTCGGCGAGTTTCTTCGCGTTCGCGCCCGGGGGATCGCCCCCACCGGCAACGCCCAGCATCTTTAAGCACTCCTGCTGGGTGCCGACACCCGTCCCGCCGCCAACCGTGCCCACTGGAAGCGAGGGGAGGGTAACAGCTACATATGCCCCAGTCGGCGCGAGGTCGATTGTTGTCATGCAGGTAGCTCCATCGATGGCGTGAGCAGCGTCCTGTCCGCAGGCGATGAACATGGCGGCAACGACGTTTGCTGCATGGGCATTGAAGCCCATCGAGCCGGCACGGGCTGAACCGACAAGGTTCTTTCTGGTGTTCACTTCAACAAGCGTTGGTGCATCAGTCTTGAACACCTGTGCGATCAGTTCATGGGAGAGCAGAACTCCGGCAACTGTGCTCCTGCCACGTCCCATGATCCCGTTGATCGCCGCCGGTTTTTTATCGGTACACATGTTGCCCGAGAGTGCAACAAGTCGTGCGCCGGTCTCTTTCGCTATCTCATCAGCGATCTTTGCACTGGCGATGGTGACCATGTTCATCCCCATTGCGTCTTTCGTGTCAAACTCAAGCCGGACAAAGACACTCGTGCCCGCGACATAGCTGACGATCCCGGTAAGCCTGCCATGCGAGGTGGTTCCCTGCGCCACTGCCGCGAGTTCGTCCCGGTGGGTATCGACCCAGTCGACGACCTGTTTTGCATGCACGATGCTCTCCACCGCAAAGACCGGTGCCCGCGTCATGCCGTCGTGCAGGATGCGGACATCCGCTCCCCCGGCTTTAACAATCGCGCTGCACCCCCGGTTCACTGATGCCACCAGTGCACCTTCAGTAGTGGCAAGCGGCAGCCAGAATGTTCCCTTTGCATACTCGCCGTTCACAACAACAGGTCCGGCAACGCCGACCGGTACCTGCACAGCGCCGATCATGTTCTCGCAGTTCCGTTGTACGACACGCTCGATATCGATGGAGAACGTGCCGACTTTTTCGAGCGAGGTTTTGGTTTCCCCCGCAATAAACTCGCGGCGCACCCGGACCGCGTCAATGGGTGTCAGAACTTTCTCCAGCTCGTAGAGTTTCAATGTGCCGGCTCTGAGTTTTGCCAGGACCTGGTCCCGCTCTTCGTGCCTGATACCATCATGTGGATGGGTATCAATCTTATTACGGTGCTCGCCATCACCAGCCATGAATAAACGTAGCACGTATAAATTTATGAGATCAGTGGTCTGTAATGTTGGTTGAACAGTGGGGTATCCGGGTGCCGGCTCGAAAGGGCGAGGAGGTGCGGCAGTCGCTCCTCCGCAAGATGGCAATCGATCTCACTCTTAAACCCCGGCGTGAGGGGGATGCACTTGTCTTTCCCATCCTTGACTGGCGCGAGGGTGCAGAGCGGTGCGGGTTTGACGCGATGCCCGGACGCCCGGAGCTCATGCGGCATGAGTTGGTTGGCGGGATTGCAATCATGCAGGAAGACGATCCTGCCGGTGCTGCCCAAATCCTTGCCTCGCGCCCCTCGCTCCACACGGTGCTGTTCCCGACAAGTGAAGTTACGGGCGAGTACCGTACCCGTGAATATGGGGTGCTTGCCGGTACTCCAACGACACGGACGCAGGTGACCGAGCATGGGCACCGGTTTACGGTTGATCTTGCCAGTGCATACTTCTCAGCCCGGCTCTCCACCGAGCGCCAGCGCATCCTCGCGCAGATGGGTACCCGTGAAACTGTGCTCGATATGTTCGCCGGTGTCGGACCATTCGCGATCACGCTCGCAGCACGTGCAGCGCTCGTGGTTGCAGCCGACATAAACCCGCACGCGATCGAACTGATGCTGGAAAATCTCACGCAGAACCGGGTAAAAAATGTGCTTCCCATACTTGCGGAGGCCCGGCGGCTCGCAGGTGTCCTGCCATGGAAGTTCGACCGTATCATCATGAACCTCCCGCTTGCCGGCACGGAGTTTTTATCAGAAGCGTTCCGGCTCTGCCGGCACGGAGGGACTATCCATTTCTATGCGCTCGTATCGCAGGAAGGGGAGCACCGTGACTATATCCGGGAGTTGGGCGGAGAAGTTATCGATGAGCGCGTAGTGCGGTCGTACTCGCCGGGGCAGTGGCACGCGGTGTATGATATTGTTGTGCAAAAAGAGTGATGGAAACGATCACTCCACCGGCACAAACTTCGTGCCGTAGTGGATGATCCCGCTCTTACCATCTGTGGCGATCCGGCGGAACACGCTCTTTACTTTCATGCCAATCTTCACTTGGTCGGGGCGGCAGACAACCTGCGTCGTGATCTGCGGACCCTCATCAAGTTTCACGATCGCGATCACGTACGGTGTCAGCGCTTCGTACTGTTCGCTTGCCGTGTGGATCACTGAATAGGTAACAACTGTGCCCGAGCCGGCAAACTTGTGGTCAACAATTTTCCCCGCCCGGCGGCAATCAGGACAGAACGTCCGTGGAGGGAAGAAATGCCGCCCGCATGTCTCGCACTTCGTGCCGAGCAGGTTATATCGCTGCGGTATCTTTCGCCAGAACCGTGCAACTGACATTTCAGACCCTCCCGAATATATGGACGGCTACCGTAGCACCGGTACCACCTACGTTGTGCGTCATACCAATCTTCGCGCCATCGATCTGCCGCTTTCCTGCCTCGCCCCTGAGCTGCTGTACGATCTCAAAAACCTGCTTGATCCCCGTGGCTCCCACCGGGTGCCCGCAGGCTTTCAAGCCCCCGCTCGTGTTCACCGGGATCTTCCCGCCGAGCGCAGTCTCACCGTCTGCGGTGAATTTGCCAGCCTCACCTTTCTTACAGAACCCGAGATCCTCGATAGCACAGATCTCGGCAATGGAGAAGCAGTCGTGTACCTCCACCATATCGATGTCCTTGTGGGCGACTTTCGCCATCTTAAATGCCCATTGCCCAGCGGCAACGGAGGCATCGAGTGTCGATATATCGCGCCGGTCATGCAGCGCAATCGTATCGCTTGCCTGCGCACTCGCGAGCACTTTGATCGGCGTGTCCGTGAACTCGCGGGCGCGTTCGAGCGGTGCTACGATCACAGCAGCAGCGCCATCTGTTATAGGAGAACAATCGAAGAGCCGGAGTGGATCGGCGACCATCGTGGACTTCATCACTGTATCAAGGGTGATCTCGCTCTGGAACTGTGCGATTGGGTTCCGTGCACCGTTGTAGTGGTTCTTCACTGCCACCTGTGCCAGCTGCTCGCGGGTTAAGGGATAGCGGTGCATGTAGTCCTGAGCGATCATCGCATAGAGCCCGGGGAATGTTGCCCCCATGAAACCCTCCCACTCGCGGTCAGCCGCGCCGGTGAGGGCATCGGTGCTGATACCGGGTTCTACATCAGTCATCTTCTCGACGCCCGCCGCCACAACGATATCCTCCATCCCGCTTGCCACTGCAATGACTGCCTGCCGGAAGGCAAGCCCGCCGGAAGCACAGGCAGCTTCGACGCGGGTTGAGGGGATGTGCCGCGTTGCCATACCGGCGTAGTCTGCGATCAGGGCGCCGATGTGCTCCTGCTCGATAAATCTGCCGGCACTCATATTGCCCACGTACATCGCGTCGATCTGCTCTCCCGAAAGCCGGGCATCTTCAAGAGCGAGCGCACCCGCCTCGACAAATAGGTCCCGGAACGAACTCTCCCACTTCTCCCCGAACCTCGTGCACCCGACCCCGATCACCGCTACGTCTCTCATGATTGCATCACGATCTTCCCCTTGTGTTTCGCATACCGTGCATAGTCAAGATAGATGGGATCTTTTAACTGCTGCATCACGCCGGGCGCTGCATCACGCCGGAACAGATCCGACTCGATCGAATCTGTCACCGTGATATCAAACGCATCGCTCCCCGCACCGGAACCGAACGAACAGACAAAGATACGGTCGCCCGGTTTTGCAATGTCGAGCGTTGCCGCAATCCCGATAGGCGACGCACCCGAGTATGTGTTGCCCAGCCACGGCACAACAAGTCCCGGTTTGATCTGTGCGGTGGTAAACCCGAGATCCTTTGCTATCTTCTGCGGGAACTTCGCGTTGGGCTGGTGGAAGACCGCATAATCATAGTCTTTCGCACTCGTGTTCAGCTGCGAGAAAAGCAATCTCGACGCACCCCCGACATGCTTGAAATACCCGGGATCCCCGGTGAACCGTCCGCCATGGCGCGGGTAGTCCTGCCCCTCACGGCGCCAGAAGTCCGGGGTATCGGTAGTAAACGAGCAGGTATGGTTGAGGGTCGCGATCGGATCATCGCGCCCGATGAGAAACGCTGCACCACCCGCTGCGGCAGTATATTCAAGCGCGTCGCTAGGTGCACCCTGCGAAACATCGGAACCGATGGCAAGCCCGTACTTGATCATGGAGCTTGATACCAGCCCCATGCAGGTCTGGATTGCAGCAGTTCCCGCCTTGCATGCAAACTCGTAATCAGCGGCAGTCATGTTGGGTGTCGCGCAGATCGCTTCGCCAACAGTACAGGCAGTGGGTTTCACTGCATAGGGATGCGACTCGCTCCCCACGTACACTGCGCCGATATCGTCAGGATTGATCTTCCGGCGCAGGAGCGCATTCCGTGCCGCTTCTACGGCAAAGGTTGCAGTGTCCTCATCGAGGTCAGGAACGGATTTTTCAAAAACGCCCAGTCCCCCCGAAATCTCTGCGGCATTTGCGCCCCAGACTCTCGCGATCTCTTCAACCTTGATCCGGTATCTCGGTATATACACACCGTAGGTAATGATGCCTACCATTCTTTATCCCTCAATGTACTCACAATTTTGTCGATGTCCATGCTCGTGCACATGACCGTGATGTGATCACGCTCTGCCATCTTCTCCACAAACGGGTGGACGTCTGCTACATCGATACCCTGCAGCACCACGCAGCGGGGTTTGAACGGGGTGACCCGGATCGCAACCATCGGCGACTTTCCTGTCGAGACGCTGGTGAAGATCAGGGCACGCTCCGTGCTCCACCCGTATATCCGGTTGAACTCGTTACTCGAGAGTTGCAGGATCGCATTCAGGCTGTTTACCACGGTGTACCCGAAGATAGACTGGTCTACCGATCCGCATAAGAGTGAGCACCCGATCGCATCAGAAAATTCCTGCAGCGGGACGGGATTTGCATACTCGTGGAGATCGTAGATCACGTCATCGTCAACTGTGGAGAAGAGCATGGTAGAAAATTTCTGGATATGTTTACCGTCCGTCTCCTCGTCAAAGGCAAGGATGGCGTCAACAATTTTGCCGACAACGGCGGTACCGGGGCTCTTTCTCCTCCCGCTCTCGTAATCGCTGATCACGGACGGGGAGATGCCAAGGCGATCTGCCAGGATGCCGGGCGCAATCTCAAAGTTCATGCGCCACTTCTTCAGCGCGAGCCCCGGTGAGTCCGACAGCGTGATCTCGCCCGCCATTTTCTCGGCGAGCTGGTTACGCACTCCGGATTTCATGCTCAATTACATCCACCCCCGGCATTAAATAACTAACGAACGACCATTCGACAGAGAACGAATCACGACCGTGCAGGCAAAACGACAATCCATAAATAATAAGCATCCCAATTTTGATAGACATGGTGCTGGCTGAAGATCTCGAATGCCTGAAGGCGATTGCGCTCATGGGCGGATGCAAGGGATCTGCCTGGGTGTCGTCACAGACGATCGGGGAGGTACTCAAAGCGAGCCCTCAAACGGCATCCCGCCGGATCCGGGCGCTGGAGAACCAGGCGTTAATCACCCGTACTATGACGCCGGATGGTCAGCATATCTCGGTGACCAAACAGGGAGAAGACGAACTCCGTCGCGAGTACGCAGATTATTGCCGGCTCTTTGCATATGACGGTTCACGCTACCTGCTCACGGGGATCCTGATCAACGGTCTTGGCGAAGGGCGCTACTACATGAGTCTCGAACCGTACAAAAAACAGTTCCTCCGTTCCCTCGGGTTTGAACCGTTTCCCGGGACACTCAACATCCGTCTCAACGGGCAGAGCATCCCGACAAGAAAGAAGCTGGAGGCGCTCAAGTGGATCCCGGTACAGGGTTTTTCAGCGGACGGGCGGACGTTCGGGGATGTCCGGTGCCTGGCATGCCGGATCAATGATATCCCGTGCGGTATCGTCGTGCCAAACCGGACGCATTACCCGGAGGATATCATCGAAGTGATTGCGGCAATCGGGCTCCGTGATGCCCTTAAAATTAAAGAGAACGATACAGTGAACGTGGAGGTTTCCTGATGATTGACGAGGCAATAACCGCATTAAAAGACGGCAGGATGATCCTGCTTTACGATTTTGACGACCGTGAAGGGGAGACCGATTTTGCGATCCGGTCTGATGCGGTTACACCCCGGCATATCATGCAGATGCGTAAAGATGGCGGGGGGCTTATCTGCACCGCGGTGCACCCGGTTGCGGCACAACGCCTCGGGCTCCCGTTTGCAAGTGACGTGCTCCAGAGCACGCATGTTGCCGAGCAGGAAGGCGATATCCCGTACGACAAAAAGAACCATTCCTCGTTCTCGCTCTGGGTGAACCACAAGAACACGTTCACTGGCATCACCGACCGGGACCGGGCGCTCACGATCACCGCGATCGCCGAGCAGGTGAAAAAGTCCCTGAATGGCGGCGGTGCAAATTTCAACGCACAGTTCCGGACACCCGGTCATTGCGCACTCCTGCGGGCGGCAGATCAACTGCTTGACCAGCGGCGCGGGCAGACTGAACTCTCGGTGGCAATGGCAGACATGGCAGGGATAACCCCATCGATCACGATCTGCGAGATGCTTGACGATGAGTCGGGGTATGCACTCTCAAAAGCAGATGCAAAGCAGTACGCCCACCGGCATGGGCTTGTGTTTGTCGAGGGCAGCGAAGTGATGGAGCGGTGGCAGGCAGATAAAGCCTCCCGTTAGATCCCCGTTCTCTTGTTCTTTTTTTCTGTCGATAATCCCTGAGTTCTATATTCCGGATTCGAAAAAATCTTTTCACTACCGATAAATATCATCATCAGCCATTTTACTGGAATACAATGAAAGTCCCCGCAGGCGAACTGACGGACCGGATGAGCCGGTTTGTGGCGCAGATGGATGGTGCCAGTCCTGACTGGGAGATCGCTTGTATTTTCGGAAAGATCCATTTCTACTACTTCACGGGAACCATGCAGGATGGCATGCTTGTTATCCCCCGAAATAGTGATGCTGTGTTCTGGGTACGGCAGAGTTATGAACGAGCGATTGAGGAATCTCTCTTCCCGGACATCCGGAAGATGAACAGTTACCGTGACGCGGCACGAGAAATGGGAACGCTCCCAACAACCGTGTTCTTGGAAACGAATTTTGTGTCCCTCGCGCAGTTCCAGCGCTTGCAGAAATATTTCCCCTTTACGGATGTGAAGGCGCTTGATGAACAGGTTGCGAAGGTACGGTCAGTGAAAAGCGCGTACGAACTCTCACTCATGGAGCACGCGGGGAAGATACACCGGCACGTCCTTGAGGACTGTGTGCCTGAGATTCTTGTGGAAGGAATCGATGAGGTCTCACTCGCAAATGATCTCTATTCGCTCATGGTGCAGGAAGGGCACCAGGGTATCATCCGGTTTGGGATGTTCAACGAGATGCTCCTTGGGCAGATCGGGTTCGGGACGAGCTCGATCGCCCCTACATGCGTGAATACTCCCGGGGGTGTTGCCGGCATGCACCCGGCAGTGCCGTTGATGGGATGCCGGGAGAAGAAATTAACATCCGGCGATCTCGTTGTCATCGATATCGGGTGCGGCTATAAAGGGTACCAGACCGACAAGACCATGACGTACATGTTTGGGAAATCCATACCGGAGGAGGCAATCCAGATTCACCGGCAGTGCGTTCTGATACAGGATGATGTGACAGCACTCTTAAAACCCGGTGCAATCCCGTCAGAGATTTATACGACAGTCATGGATGGGCAAAGTCCGGAGTTCCTGCAGAATTTTATGGGCTTTGGACCCC
This sequence comes from Methanoregula sp., assembly GCA_026394655.1. GTDB lineage: Archaea > Halobacteriota > Methanomicrobia > Methanomicrobiales > Methanospirillaceae > Methanoregula. Next base: position 20,166 of record JAPKXU010000186.1, read on the forward strand.
ACCAGGTGAAGTTCCTCGGTCATGGAATTGGGTTATGGATTGATGAAACTCCCGTGATCGCGAAAGGGTTCGACGAACCGCTGCAGGA
>JAPKXU010000080.1 GCA_026394655.1 Methanoregula sp.
CTTGTCCAATACGCCCTGAAGATATGAAAAAAGTTCCGGAACTCTTTGTACTTCATCAATAATTGCACCGGTCCGCTCAAACTGTGCCAGAAAGCTCCGTGGATCCTCCTCAGCAAAGGCACGGGTATCGGGATCTTCCAGGAGGACATACGGTTTATCCGGGAATACCGATCTGACAAGTGTTGTCTTTCCTGACTGGCGAGGACCGATGACAGATACCGCAGGAAATCCTTCTGCAAGTTCTTTGAGTTTCTTTTCTGCATCCCGTTTGATCATGGCTGATATCCTCATTAGATATTGGACAAATTGTAAATTACTTTCTCAATTTGCCAGTCAGGTATATGAACGGCATACTATAAAATCCACCATCAAGACCCCATCACCAAAAAGAGAACTGCCCCCTATTCGGGCAACCCATCCCCATCGCGTTTTATATTTGTGACTATTCACCGGCGGGTATGCTCCTTACTCATCAAAAAGAAACGGTCTACGATGTGCTGAGCCGTTCCACCCAGATGATATGTAGGCGAGCCAAAAATGCGTTCTGTGCCAGCGCGTTATCCAGCATATCGATTCTCCACGGACATCTGAAGTTTTTCGCGGTTTATCGTAGAGAACTCCTCAATTCAACGTTGATCTGAAGTATTCTGGAAAAATTCTGTTCCCATGTCCGGCGTGGAAAGTGTGCCAGGATTCCCGATTCACTTCGATTATGTTATATGTTAACATGGCACAATTTATCCGGAATAAAATGCTAGGATTACCGAATATTACTGTTTATGCCGTCAGTGGAGTGGTCGGGATCGTCATCCTCGCGCTGCTTTACTGGGGGTTTACGTTCCGGGGGCATGACTAAATGGCGGATCTTCCCACCATTGTGATTGTAACCCTGTACTTCCTTGCGATGATCGGGATTGGCGTATGGGCGTCCAAAAAGATCAAGAGTGCTGAAGACTATCTGGTTGCCGGGCGCCAGCTCGGGTTCTGGGTATTTGTCCTGTTGATGATTGGTACGGTCTGCTCCGGGATGTCTTTGTTGGGCGTATCCGGGCTCGGCTATAAATCCGGGTGGCCCACCATCTGGGAACAGATCTTTGTCCCGCTCTCGATCGGCATCTGCGTCATTTTCTTTGGCGTGAAACTCCACAACGTGGCAAAGACTTCCGGGTATATTACGGTGCAGGACTATCTCGCGCACCGGTACGAAAGCCCGACTGCGCTCCGTTCGCTCGCCGCGATCGCCGGTATTATCGTTTCCCTGATCTATCTTGTCGGGCAGTATACCGCAATCGCCATCGTCCTTATCTGGATCTTCCAGATCCCCCTCTGGCTTGCGCTCGTGATTGCTACTTTAGTTACAATGGCTTATACCGCAATTGGCGGTCTCTATGCGGTTGCCTGGGCATCGCTCATCCAGTCTATCGTCCTGATCGTCGGTGTCCTTATCATGGCACCGCTTATCATCTGGTATGCCGGGGGTTTCACCCATGTCAATGAGTTCATGGCAACGATCAACCCGAACCTCGTGATGCCGTGGAACCCCACCGGTGCATTCGCGCTCCCGTACGTTTTCTCGTTCGCGCTCCTTCTCGGGCTCGGGCTTGCCTGTGCACCCCATGTGATCAACAATGTGCTCGCGATTAAAGACGTCAAGTACTTCAAATGGGCACCGCTCATTGCGTTCCTCATCTATGGGGCAGCGATGTTCCTCTTGAAATTTTCCGGTTTCGCCGGGCTCGTCATGGTCAAAGAGGGGGTCTTTACACTTCCCACGGTCACAAATGCACAGGACTTCGTGATCCTGTACGGCATCCAGAATGCCATGCCAATCCTCGTGCTCTGGGCAGTTTTTGCAGTTATCGTCCTTGCAGCAGTCATGTCGACAACGGACCGGCTCATGCTCACGATCGGCGCGATGTGCTCGTGGGACCTCTATAAGAAAGTGTTGAGACCCAATGCTTCCGATAAGAGCGTGCTCCTCCTTTCAAAGATCGTGGTCGTCCTGTCTGCGTTCGGCACCATGCTCCTTTCGATCAACCCGCCGGAGATGCTTGCTATCCTCATCTGGATGGGCATCGGCACCATGCTTGCCACGTTTGCCGTTCCCCTTGTTGCCGGACTGTACTGGCGGGGCGCAACCCGCGAGGGAGCCCTTGCGAGCATGTCGCTCGGGCTTATCTTCGCCCTTGTCTTTGGGTTTGCCAACTACCTGAAGATCAATGCGTTAGGTATAGACTTCGCGCAGATCCCGCTGCACTTCTCGTTCTACGCGTTCGTTATCTCGCTCGTTGCCATGATCGTCGTGAGTTTTGCAACCAAAAAGACTGCGGAGAAGGTGCTGGACGAAACGCAGACCGGCTGGTACATCTCAAAACAGTGATCTTTTTTTTTACTTTTTTTCCGGAACACGGTGCCGCTACTTACCGTATTGTATTAGCGGCGGACAACCCGCGAAGGCGCCCTTGTATCGATGGCACGCGGCTTGGTCGCATCCATTGTCTTTGGCGGGATCTCCTACTTCAAACTGGCAAAACTGCCCATGCACTTTTCGTTCTATGCGTTTGTCATCGCCGTTGTCGCGATGATCGTTGTAAGCCTTCTCATAAAAAGGCGAGCGGCGACATGCTGGACGAGACAATGACCGGGTGGTATATCCAGAAATAATTTCTTTTTTTTAATTCCCTCGAATACGGGGGAATTAAAACTGGGATTATTGATCTGCTCCCACACACCAAAAAAACGGTGGTGCTGCCGCCCAAAAAAGGCACCAAGGCGGCGGTTCAGGAATCCTGTTCATGAAGAGATGAATTGAGCGAGCACTTCTCCCATCAGCAAAGGACCGCCTCGTACCAACTCTCCCTT
>JAPKXU010000320.1 GCA_026394655.1 Methanoregula sp.
CTCGTCCTCGCTGGCGCTCCGGCTCGTTTCACATCACCGTGCTATTTTTCCCAGTTGCATTGCTGACACGATGACGCCCCTGGCTCGTCGCTCCACTTCCGTTCCGCTCTGTCGCCATCGGCTGCTTTCGCACGCTCCTCACATCGCGCTGATGCGCCATGTTCGTCACTGTTGATCGGCATTTTTGATTTTACAGCAAATTGTTTTCACTATCCACAAATGGCCTTCTGTTGTTTATACCTGCACCTTCAGTTCACAACGAGTCCGGTGTACATCCGGACCCCCTCCCCCCAGGCAGGGACTGCAGGGAATAAGTATAATAAATACTGTAGAGAAAATAAAAATATGAAGTTTGATCTTTACCCCCTGTTCCTTCTGCTAATTTTGGGAGCGGCTATTGCTGCCAGCGGCTGTGCCGCTGCCCCTCCTCAAGTTCCGGCTGATGGTGGGCGTAATCAGAACTTGTCGCAGGCAACTGCGACAAATGTACAAAAGACTCCTATGAAAACAATTGGCCTTATCGGGGGTATGAGCTGGCTCTCTACTGCCGAATATTACCGGATCATTAATAAAGAAACCCGGAATGAACGCGGGGGTTTAAATTCGGCGAAAATCCTGATGTATTCGGAAGATTTTGCGGAAATTGAACAGTTGCAGACGCAGGGGAACTGGTCTGAGCTGACACGACGAATGATCAGTGATGCACAGCGTCTTGAAGCGGGAGGTGCGGACTGCATCGTCATCTGCACGAACACCATGCACAAAACCGCCGACGATGTCCAAGCAAATATCCACATTCCCGTCATTAACATTATCGATGTAACCGGCAAGACAGTGAAAGAGAAAGGGTATAAGAATGTAATCCTCCTCGGCACCAAGTACACCATGGAACAGGACTTTTACAAGGGCCGGCTGGAGAGAGAGTACGGGCTTACGGTAATCGTTCCGAACCAGACGGAGCGCGATTACATCCATTCGGTGATATTCGATCAGCTCTGCCAGGGTGAGATCAATAACACGTCCCGGGAGGAATTCAAGAGGATTATCAACCGGCTTGCTGATGAAGAGGGTGCACAGGGGGTTATTCTGGGGTGCACGGAGATCCCGCTTCTGATCAAGCAGAAGGATGTGAACATCACAGTGTTCGACACAACGGTCATTCATGCCAAAGCAGCGGCGGATTTTGCCCTGAATAGAACATATAATCTTTAACGTAACTTTTTTAAATTTAAAAATAATATATAATTAGATTGGTTTTATTTCAGGAAACCGGGTTTGAAAGTAGCTTTTTACGCAAATTGATAGTGTACGGCTGGGTGATGTGGAGCGGGTGGATCTTCAAATTACTGAACTATCGTTTGCGAAAAATTTGGTTGAGAAGTTACTGGATGATAATTTAAATTTGTTATGCAAAAGACTATATATATATTTAAATGAGAAATGGAGGAATATGAAAATGTGGCACATTACAGGATTCCTTGCAGTTCTGGTAATCGGATTTTTACTGGTGAGTGGATGTACAACAAGTACCCCACCTGCACAACCGGCACAGATAACGAATCCGGCAGGTATTCCCAACCTTACAGGTACATGGGCTGCTCAGATTGACGGCGCACTCATGACCAAATCGGATATTCCCGGGCCATGGGCAAAACGCACCAAGGAGTTGGAGACATTAACCGGTCAGCATGTGATTACCCGTCAACAGGGCAGAGTCCTACAGGGAGTCTTCACTTCACCGCAGGGAAAAGATGAGCCCTTCATCGGGGTTATCGGCATGGACAATAAAACCGTATACTTCGCAGATATGGATGGTATTATGGACTGCCAGATCGTTAATAATGACCTGATGACCGGGGTATATCGTCACGTTACCCAGAATGATACCGTTGCGGGAGTCGGAACCTGGACGCGGGTGAAGTAAGTCCCGAACATACGGTGGCGTGGAGATTTAACCAAAATTTGTTTCCTTTCCAAAAACAGCGGTCCGTCCATCGCGGGCAACTTTTGCATACAGCCACATGATGCAGCCCCATGTATTTTTTTTTGAATTCGAGAGCCCCATCAGGTTTTTTGTCAGTCCATACAATGGCGACTGGTTCCGTTGAGAGTCCGGCGGCCCGGGCTATTTCGCTTTGTAGTACCATTTTTACTCATTCCGATTTCTTACTTACTTGCATCATACCAATCTTTTGCATCCTGTCCGCAACATTTTGGAATTGCCATTTTTTCTGATGAAATAGCAAAGCCTTGACTTGCTACGCTCCCCCCCCGTAATCTATCCCGGCACGTGCCGGCACACAGCCAGTATTTTAAAAACTCTGCAATAGGGGAAGTTCGATGGGCAAAACTCACCCTTCATGAGGGGTTCTCCAGAGCGAAAAAATGTTTTTTTCTCTTGTTACGTGCTGCCTTCAAGTTTCTGTTCGAGAACGTCAACACCTTTCTTGATGTTTTCAAGGGTTTTGCCACCCGTGAGAATGATCTTTCCTGAAGAGAAGAGTAGCGCAACGATCTTGGGATCTTTGATCCGGTATACCAGCCCGGGGAACTGTTCGGGTTCGTACTCGATATTCTCGACATTGAGCATGACGACTACCTTGTTGAGATTGATGTGCGTGCCGATATCGTACGAACAGACCAGATTGGTGATCGCAACTTCAGGCACTTTGTGTGTGGCGATACCCGCCTCCTTTAATAACTTCATGACGATCGCAAGCCCGTCAGTTAACGCTTTCTTGTTCCGCATGCCGGTCATCACAATCTTACCCGTCGAAAAGATCAGGCATGCAATCTTGGGATTATTAATACGGTATACTGCGCCGGGGAACCGTTTCTTATTGAGTTCGCAGCCCTTTACCTTTTCTGCCAACTCAACGAGATCAATGGAATCGGCGATGACACCGGATGCGACGATATTCTCAATCTTCAAGGATTCGTACTTTTTATCTGCCATCCACTATTCTATGATTTCCCCGGAATCATAATACTAATGCCAACTGTTATGTCGTGTCCCCTTTTACCGGTTCATGTATACTTTCACCATCGGTGATGAGAAACGCCAACAGAAACGCAATCGAGGGGCTCTCCCCTGTTTCCCGCATGGTATCGTCTATTTTGGGGTGCTCGTTTTCTTTGCCAGTTTCCTTGCTTTTTTCACGGATTCACTTATTTTCTTGCGGTGTCCGTCCGATAGGTGTTTGCCGAACATCGGGTTATTTTCGCCTTTCATCCCCTCGCTCAGTTTCCTGCGGGTTTCTGCTGATGTGAGTCTCCCTTTCATCGTCTCGCTCTGTTTTCTC
>JAPKXU010000067.1 GCA_026394655.1 Methanoregula sp.
CCGGAATGTCACCGAGATGAAAGATGTGTGCCTTGTACATCTTGCAATCATAGTGAACATTGAAATCGGCGTATTTGTCATATCGTGAGGCTTCGACCGGTGTTGAATCCATAATCCCGTTATGTTCAGTCGATGCTCTGCATATCAGGGATCCGACAATTTCCATGAGATGTTTAACACCGTCTTCTTTGAGCCGGTATTTGACAAAATGATGTAACGTTGACTTGGCGGGAACGATGTACCCTTCAGTGGTCCAGGGAAGCCCGAGATCCCGACAGTCTTGGGTAGTGAGTGATCGGAGTGTGTCACTGTATGACGCATCGCGAAAGAACTTCACAATGATCAGTTTCAGCATGATGAGCGGGTCGTAGATGGTTCGTTCCCTCCCGGTTTTGTAGCAGTTCTCTGTTACATATCGTTCAAGGTGATACAGATCCACATGCTGCAAATACTGGCAGATCGACATTCGATTCGGTAGAATCTCACTTAATGTGAGCCTTTTGGTTTCATCAACGAGGAAAACCATGAAAGGCAGTCTGGAAACTATATAAATCTGCCGGGTTGTATCTGCGGTGAAATTCTTGCTGCCGGTTGGATCACTGCTTCAGAAAAATGGGTGGGGGGTTTATGTGTTAAACCCTTGATTGGACGGGCTCACCGTGGTCAACGGTATAATGCCGGTATTTTATTGGGAGGCATTCACAGATGTATGTGATAGTGGGATGACGGCAGACAGATCCGTGAGTGCGTGCGGCTGCGATTCCGGTACCGGGTGGCTGGAGGCACTTTTTGGGAAACGCGTGTATATCGAGACGTACGGGTGCCGCTATAATTTTGGGGATACTGCCGATCTGGCAGAGGTGTTGAAGCACAATAACGGCACCCTTGTTGATACCGCAGATGAGGCAGATGCCGTCATCGTCAATACGTGCACGGTGGTAGGACCAACCGAGCGGCGGATGCTCCGCCGTCTTGCACAGTTACGGGAAAAAGAGCTCTACGTTACCGGGTGCATGCCGCAGGTCCAGCGGGAGGCGATCTCTGCTATCTGTACCCCCACAATCATTTCCCCGGGTGCTATACGGGCAGCGTACCGGGCAGTAGGGACTGTTGCCGGTGGCGGTGCCGGGGTTGTGCAGATTGCACAGGGATGCCTTGGGAGATGCAGCTACTGCCTCACGCGGATTGCCCGTGGGCGGCTCGTGAGTTTTCCCGTTGCGGAGATCACAGGAAAGGTGAGTGCATTCATCAGTGCAGGTACCCCTGAAATCCAATTGACTGCACAGGACGTAAGTGCATGGGGGCGGGATAACGGATACACGCTTCCGGAACTGATATCAGAGATCGGCAGGTTGCCGGGGCAGTTCATGTGTCGGGTCGGTATGATGAACCCGGCAACGGTGAAGGGGATCCTCGATCCACTGGTCGATGCATTTGCGAGCGCACATATCTTCAAATTTATTCATATCCCTGTCCAGTCAGGATCGGACCGCCTCCTCCGGCAGATGGGGAGGGAATATACGGTTGCGGATTTTGAAACGATCGTCGCCGCATTCCGGAAGAAGTTCCCCCGGATCACCATCGCAACTGATATAATCGTAGGATTTCCCGGGGAGACAGAAGAGGATTTTTCCCGTTCCTGTGCGCTGGTCGAACGCCTCCGCCCGAATAAGGTGAATGTAACCCGGTATTCTCGTCGCCCGTTCACCGGTCCGTTTCCGGAAAAAGATTTCCCGGACTCGGTGAAGAAGGAACGGTCACGCGTCCTGAATGCACACGCCGAAGAGATATATGCCGCAATCAATGCCCCGTGCCTAGACCGGGTTGTACCGGTTGTTGTCACCGAGCAGCTCCGCACCGGTTCGGTGCTCGCCCGTACCCCCGCCTATACCGGGGTTGTCATCAACGAAGAACTTCCCTTAGGCTATACCGGGAAAGCCATCCTGAAACGAGACCGGAAATATTTTTTCTCCGGAGAACTGGTCGACTGATCCTCCCGATTGCGTACCTGTTGGGGAGATCTCGTTTTTCAAATCCAAGCGATTTAATATCCGGAACAGTAATTATTCCTGTCACGAGCGTTAAACGTCAGATGATGGTGATCAGTCATGGATGAGATCGAGGCGGGTTTTACAAAGATAATGCAGAGGATTGAAGAGACACAGGCACAGGGTACCGGGCTGTCTGAAACAGTTAAAAAACACGAGGGAGAACTTTTGAAACGCATGGCAGCTTCCGCGATCCCGGTTGTTAAAGTCGTCGGATTAAACCTGTTGAAGATCGGCAAGCAGGGTACAAAGAACGATATCTACGATGCCAACTACTACACGGAGAAGATGATCATCCTCGGAAAAGCTGAGCAACCTGAAGCGGTCCGACCTGATGATCCGAACAAGAAAGTGACCGATCAGTTCTGCGTGCTCTCGGAGAAGGGGAAATTCTATGACCTGATGTACAGTTCTGACGGGTTTATCACGGACTCTTTCCTCCACCCGATTGATCCAAAAACAGCGATTGGTGTGTATGGCTACGATGTCATCCTTATGCTCTACACGGCGATGCACGATTACCTGAAATCAGAAAAGGCACTTGTCGAGGCACTCGATACGGTTGTGGCATATATTTTCGGGAAAAACACTGATCAGAAGATGAGCCGGTAAGCCCGCCATCGGCAGACAACTGTTCCTGCACCAGTATTTGTGTGGCATGCGGGGCACCAGTATACTATCCTGCCGGGCATGCCATCTTCATACCCACAATTTTCATACCCCCACTCCGCAATCGTTACCGGGTCACCGGAGGTTGGTATGAAGATTTCCCGTCTCTGTTTCCATTTCTTTTTGTTCAGTCGGATGCTTACGGCATACCCGTATTTATCGCATCTGCTATCATTTCCAACCGAAGACGGGAAACATCGGTTTTAACAGATCGTCGTCGCTTGTCCCGAGTGCAGAGAGGGCAAAGTTGCGAGTGTAGCGTGAGCCCCGTGCATCCTCATACGTGACCGAGGCTTTTGCCGTGTTCACCATCTCGTGTAACGGGTGCTCTGAATGTGCATCAATGGCAAGTTCCGGGATATCAAACTCGATGTTGAGCGGAATAAGTGCAACATGAATCCGGTATGCAAGCGCTGTTCCCCGGTTGATAACGATGATCCCTTTTGCATCCTCAAAAAGGAAGACGGATATGTCGGGGAGCACTTCTGCATCCTCCATGATGTAGACGGACATGGCAAGAGCAATCATGACAACGACCCCAATCCCGCCGAGATATATATTGATTAAAAAAAGAATCGCACAGATGAGGATCCCTGCAGCTAACAGGATCTTATGTTTTTTTTCCATAACCACCTGTATGATAAAAAACTATAAGAAAATGCGCAAAAGATGGAGTGGGCCCGATGCGATTTGAACGCATGACCTCCCGGTTATCAGCCGGGCGCACCACCGAGCTATGCTACGGGCCCAAAAGCGTACCGTAAATTTACCTTATTAGTTATCCAACCTGAGCTTTTATAGGTTGTGAATAACCGTCCGGCGCACCCGCAATAATATAGATAGGGATATGTGCCAAAAAAAAGACGTACTTATTACGGGTCTGGCATATGGAACGACAGTATCTCCTTGGAAATGAAGCAATCGCCCACGCAGCACTTGAGGCGGGCGTGGATTTTGTGAGCGGGTATCCCGGTACGCCATCATCTGAAGTGATCGATGTTTTAAGAGCGCAGTCGGAACGGTCATATTATGTCGAGTGGTCAGTGAACGAGAAGGTGGCGCTGGAGAATGCTCTTGCCGCTGCATGGTGCGGCGTCCGGGCGCTCTGCACGATGAAGCACGTGGGGCTCAATGTGGCATCTGATCCGCTCATGACAAGCGCTTATACCGGCGTGACCGGAGGGTTTGTGATCATGAGCGCCGATGATCCCTTTGCCCACAGTTCCCAGAATGAGCAGGACACGCGGTGCTATGCGCATTTTGCACGGTTGCCGTGCCTTGATCCGGCGAGCGTGCAGGAAGCGCACGACTGGCTGCGCGACGCGTTCCGGTTGTCCGAGGAGTTCGGGCTTCCCGTGATCTTCCGCCCCACTACCCGCATCTGCCATTCAAAAGGGGATGTGGAACTGGGTGCGGTTGTTCCCGGTCAACGGAAAGGCGAGTTCCATAAAGACCCACGGCAGTACGTGGTGATCCCGGCGCACACCCGTATCCTCCACAAGAAACTGAACGAAAAGCAGCCCCACATCAAAAAACGGCTGGTCGAACTCGGGTATAACCGGTACGAGATCCGGGGTAAGACTGCGGTGATCGCGAGCGGGATCGGGGCATCGTATGTCGAGGAGATATTGCCTGCGGGGATCTCGTTTATGAAGATCGGGGCATACCCGGTTGATGAAGACTGGCTCGGGGATTTCGTCAAAAAGCATGAAAAAGTCCTTGTCATTGAGGAACTTGCTCCTGAAGTGGAGGAGAAAGTGCGGCAGGTGGCAGGAATTGTTCCGGTCTTCGGCAAGAAGAACGGGTATGCGCCATATGAGGGGGAGTTGTCACCGCCACTGGTGGCAGCGATCATGGTGCGGGCAGGAATTCCATCGGAGAACCCGTTCCCAGCGGTTGTTCCGGAACAGAACCTCCCGGTGCGTCCGCCGATTCTTTGTGCAGGATGTCTCCACCGTGCGTCGTTCTATGCGATAAAAAAAATCTTTAAGGATGCCATTTACCCGAGCGACATCGGGTGTTACACGCTGGGGCTCCAGCTGGGAGTCGTGGACACGACGATCTGCATGGGGGCATCGATCACGGTGGCGAGTGGGATCGCCCATTCCGGTGAGCCCCGTGACGTTGTATGCACCATCGGGGATGCAACCTTCCTCCATACCGGCATACAGGGGCTCATGAACGCGGTCTACAATGGTGCGAATATAACTGTGGTGATCCTTGACAACCGGATCACGGCGATGACCGGGCACCAGCCCAACCCGGACACCGGGATGACTGCCTGGGGTATTGAGACGGTCCCGGTCTCGCTCGATGCCATCTGCCGCGCCTGTGGGGTCACCTTTGTGGAGACCGTTGACCCGTTCGATATCGCCGGTACCGTAAATATCCTCTCGGAAGCGAAGAAGAGACATGGCGTGAAGGTGGTTATCGCAAAGCAAATGTGCGTGATCATGGCACGCCGTGCAGGGGTGAAACGGAAGCGGTACATGGTTGATACCGAGCAGTGTACCGGCTGCGGCACCTGCGTGCGGTTCGGGTGTCCCGCCATCGAATTTATTGAAGAGAAGGCGCGGATCACTGACCTGTGCAGCGGATGTTCGGTCTGTGCCCAGCTCTGCCCTGCGGGGGCAATTGGCAGGGAGGGTTCCAAATGACCGGAAGTTTTGATATTTTAATCGTGGGGATCGGCGGTCAGGGCACGATCCTTGCCTCCAATATCCTTGGCAAAGCCTGTCTTTTAGAGGGCAGGCATGTGAAAGGCGCTGAAACGCATGGTATGGCGCAGCGCGGGGGATCTGTCGAGAGTCACATCCGGATCGATGGTCAGTTCGGACCATTGATCGTGCCGGGTTGGGCGGACCTGTTGATCTCGTTTGACCTGCTCGAAGCCCTCCGGTATTCACATTACCTGAAACGCGGGGGAAAGATGGTGGTGAACAAGCACCTTGTCCTGCCAACATCGGTGTTCACGCAGAAGATTGCCGCACCGACAGAGGATGAGATTATCGCTAAACTCAAATCTTATGATCTCTGCCTGCTGGATGCGGATGCGATCGCCGCCGAAGCAGGCAGTGTGCTTGCCCAGAACGTAGTGATGCTCGGCGCAGCAGCGGGCTCGATGCCGCTCTCTCCGGATTCTCTGGTAGCGGCAGTCAGGAGTCTTGTCCCGCCAAAAACGATTGAGGTCAATACAAAAGCCTTTGAGATGGGCAGGGCGTTTGGCACGCAGTGCTGAATGGAGTTCTGCCGGCTGTAGTGTTCCGGACGTGACGCCATATGAGAATCCAGGTTGGATATTAGTTGTAGAGTGCCACGATTTCTGTCCGCTTTGTCACCAAATTTTTGCAGAGTATACTAAAATCAGTTACCGAAATGATTGATCTGCGTAAGTCCTATATCAATGAGAAGATCAAAAAACTGGCAAAAAAGAAGAACTGATGATCAATCCATTATTTTTCGGATACCGTGGGGCAATAATACTCACTCACTCCCTTTCATTTCCGTGTGAATGGATTAGTATCTCTCTCTTTCGCCCCAATTGTGCTGGTTGTTGCGCTAAAAGAGAATCGACAATAAAAGGCAACAGAAGTGTTCTGTTGCCGGACTCTCCGGCGGGGTGTAGCGATAGCAGCCCCCACATCCCGATTATCTAAAAATACAAATTATTCAATCAGAGTGACGATAAGCCAAAAATGTTACAACGCTGGTCCCAGCGCAATCTATCCGACAAATCCAGTCCGTGGGTCTCAAGAAAAAACACTCGCTGGAGCACATGTTTGTTGAACTTGAAAAGATTCGATGGATTGAATTGCCGAATGACAAATGCATCCTTACTGAAGTTGGGAAAAAACAGCACGAGATCCTTGATGCTCTGAATATAGTACCAGACGTGACAGCCTTTGTGTGATTATCAGCAGCCTAATTCAATGGGAATGCAGGCTGCAAACACGGGGATATCAAAGAGGTCACAAACGAGACATTAACAGGACATACATGACATTACCGGCATTAGGCAATATAGCCATACTTTCGCCCCAGCCACGCAAGATAGCTAAAAATAGACTTTGTGTATTACTTCTTTTTGCCTTTATGCTCATCCGGCACGGATTTTAAAAAGACAAGCTCAGCGCCGACGTCCTTTGCGATCTGCTCAATCTCGAACTTCCGGAAATGGGTCGCTTCAATCTGGCACTGACCCCCGGTCACCGCAACAATGCGGTACTTCGGCGACTCGACACCCTCGCCAACTTTCTGGCGTTCACGAACGTATAATTTCATAGTTAGTCTCCCCGTCAATCGATCGGTACGAATGCTCCTTGCAGGGCACTGTACACGTGATTGACGACTGATATGCCAGTTGGTTTACATTCCCTTATAATCTTTCCTTCCAGATATCTGAATAGTTGTGACCATTATGAAAGAACGGTTTGAACTGGCAAGTGGGCTGCAAGGTGAAACCCTCGTCCGGAAAGGAATGCACAGGAAGGGTGCAACCCGGAAACAGATCTGTATTGCACCGGATTTGAACGTCGTGAAGATCGGTGGGCATGGTGCAATCGATTACGGACGGGAGGTCATGCACCCGCTCTGCGAGGAGATCGGGAAGTTGTCCAAAAAGCACCAGCTGCTCGTTGTCACCGGTGGCGGCGGGCGGGTGCGCCATATCATGGACATCGGTATGGACCTTGGCATGCCCACCGGTGTACTTGCTGAACTCTCCGCCAAGATCTCCGAACAGAACGCGATCATGGTCTCCATCCTGCTCTCAAAATACAACGGGACACGGATCCACACGGGCGATCTCCTTGAACTCCCCATGCTCACGAAGCTCGGGATGCTCCCGGTCATTCACGGCACGCCTCCCTACGGGCTTTACGAACACCCGGCACGGTCTGACGCCGTCCCGGCACACCGGACCGACACCGGCGCGTTCCTTATCGCCGAAGTGCTCGGGGCAAAGAGCTGCATCATCGGCAAGAACGTGGACGGGCTCTATACCGAAGATCCCCGGAAGAATCCGGACGCAGAGCAGATCAGGGATATCACCGCCGCCGAACTGATCAAAATGGATCTTGACGACCTCGTCATCGAGCGGATGGTCGTCGACCTTCTGGCAAACGCGGTCAACATCCGTGAAGTCCGGATCATCAACTGCCACAATCGGGGCAACATCGAAAAAGCGATCACCGGTAAAAATGTCGGAACGATCATCCGGGCAGAATAGTCCAGCCCTGTTTTTTTCGTGATGCGATGACCGCCGAACAGAAACCCGCAATGAAGTTCTCGCTCTCGGAGCTTGCGG
>JAPKXU010000249.1 GCA_026394655.1 Methanoregula sp.
AAACGAAGTGGTAATAGCCCGTTGCCTGAGACTCCTCATGCCCGTTTCATGCTTGCCAAAGACTGCATCGTCTTTGACCACAAGGAACGGAGACTCTTTATTTTTGATAGCCCGTTTTTGACCTACGATGTTGATCCCGTCGCTGAATACGAGCGCTGCGCGACCCGGATCGCCGCACTGGAGAAGACGATCGAAACGCTCGCAGGGCAATGCCTGGTCACGGTTTATCCCCCCCACGGATCGAATATTCGACCGGAGCATGTCACGGACAATACCGGCAAAGAGGCATTCAAACGGTCAGTCGAACGGGTGAAGGAGCACATTATGGCAGGCGATATCTTCCAGGCGGTGATCTCCCGGAGGATGGAATGCCCGATAGGAAATGACCCGTTCCCGATCTATACAACACTGCGCGACATCAACCCAAGCCCGTACATGTATTACCTGGACTTCGGAGACGAACAGGTGATCGGAGCCAGCCCGGAGATGCTTGTGCGGGTGGAGAACCGCCGCGTAACAACGGTGCCGATCGCCGGTACCCGACCCCGTGGACGTGACCCGGAAGAAGACAAACGGTTTGCGCAGGAACTCCTTTTAGACAACAAAGAGCGTGCAGAGCACACGATGCTCGTCGATCTTGCCCGAAACGATCTCGGCAGGGTCTGCAAGTTCGGCACCGTAGAAGTGGGCGAGTTCATGGGCATCGAGAAGTTCTCGCATGTCCAGCACATGGTCTCCACCGTGAACGGGGTTTTGGCTGATCACCTTGACTGCTACGATGCACTTAAGTCGTGTTTCCCTGCGGGGACAGTATCGGGTGCACCAAAGGTTCGGGCGATGCAGATCATCGGTGAGACAGAACCGGATCCAAGGGGGATCTACGCTGGGGCAGTAGGATATATCGGTTTTGACCGGAACCTTGAGTTTGCCATCGCGATACGCACCGTAACCGTAAAAGACCACCGGGCGCATGTCCAGGTGGGTGCCGGGATCGTGGCAGATTCAGTCCCGGAGAATGAATGGGACGAAACCGAGACAAAGGCGGCTGCGATGATGCGGGCGATCGAACGCGCCGGGGTGGCACGATGAGAGTCCTTATCGTAGACTGCTTTGACAGTTTTACTTTCAACCTGTACCAGCAGGTGGGCAGGCTGGGGGCAGAGCCGGTTGTGTATACGAGTGACACACCACTTGAACGGCTGCAAAAGATTGTCTGTGACCGGATCATCCTGTCACCCGGACCCGGCACACCGAGAGAATCGGGAGTCTGCCTTGAAGTGCTCGGGACAATGAGCCGGACGATCCCGACTTTAGGGGTCTGCCTCGGGCACCAGGCAATCTGTACGGTGTTCGGGGGTAATGTCGTGCGTGCAGGGCATACGATGCACGGCAAGACTTCAGAGATCCGGCATGACGGCACTGGCATATATACCGGGGTTCCAGTCCCGTTCACCGCGACACGCTACCATTCGCTCGTTGCCGAACGTGACTCACTCCCAAAAGAGCTGCTTGTCACTGCCGAGAGTTTAGATGATGGTTGCGTGATGGGCGTACGGCATACCCGGTACCCCATCGAAGGGGTGCAGTTCCACCCGGAGAGCATCCTCTCGCAAGGAGGGGATCGCATCATAGCAAACTTCCTTTCCGGAAGGGAGGTGCACGCATGTTGATGAATGACGCGATCAGGACACTGGTGGAAAAACAGGATCTGACTCCGGAAGAAGCCCGTGTAGTGATGGAAACCCTCATGGAAGGCAGGGCGACACAAGCGCAGATTGGTGGCTTTCTTACTGCACTGCGCATGAAGGGGGAGACGCCAGACGAGATTGCAGCATTTGCCCGCGTGATGCGGGAGCACGCGATCATGGTAAGACCCCGTGTACAGGGAACACTTGTGGATACCTGCGGTACCGGGGGCGACGGTGCCAATACATTCAATATCAGCACTGCCTCTGCATTTGTTGCTGCAGGTGCAGGGGTTCCCGTAGTGAAACATGGCAACCGGGGAGTAAGCAGCCGGTGCGGGTCTGCGGATGTCCTTAGTGCGCTGGGTGTCAACCTTGTGGTAGATCCTGCAACTCAGGCGAAGATTGTGGAGGAGGTCGGGATCTCGTTTCTTTTTGCACCGAACCATCATCCGGCAATGCGGCACGTGATGGCAGCCAGGCAGGACATCGGGTGCCGGACGGTTTTTAACCTGCTCGGCCCGCTGGCAAACCCTGCGGGAGCACAGGCACAGGTGCTGGGTGTTTACGATCCGGCACTTACCGGTACGGTAGCGGAGGTACTAAGGCTGCTTGGGCTTTCCCACGCGATGGTAGTCCACGGGTGCGGGCTCGATGAGATCACGACTACCGGTGATACGCAGGTCACCGGACTGGATTATGGTACCCTGAAAAACTATACTCTTACTCCAGAAGCATTTGGCTTTGCCCGTGCCTCACCATCTGATCTCCTCGGGGGTGAGGCACCGGAGAACGCTCGCATTCTCCGTGGCGTGCTCGCAGGAGAGCACGGGGCAGCACGGGATGTCGTTTTAATGAACGCCGGGGCGGCAATATACGTCGGGGGTCGGGCACGGGATCTGAAGTCGGCGATCGGTCGTGCGAAACGATCTATCGATTCCGGGTCCGCGATGGCAAAACTGGACGGGCTCATTGAAGCCACGCGGAGTGCAGCATGAGCCTTCGCGAGATCATCCGGCAGACCGAGAAGCGGGTAGCAAAACTGCCAGCCACGTTTCCGGATGCCGGTCCCAATTCCCCCGTGAGCCTTCTTGAGGCAATCCAAAAAGCACCGGGAAGAAATGCCGTGATCGCCGAGATCAAGTGCGCGTCCCCCTCACGAGGCATTATCAGGCGCAATGTCGATATGGCAATGATGGCGGGGGTGCTCGTCCGTGGCGGGTGCGTCGGCGTGTCTGTCCTTACCGAACCGTACTACTTTGGCGGCACCCTGCAGGATATTGCCAAGGTGAAAAGCGTGGTCGCTGTTCCGGTCTTACGAAAGGATTTCATTATCGATGAGCGCCAGATCGCAGAGACGCGGATGCTCGGTGCGGATGCAATCCTGCTCATTGCTGCGGTACTGGGGGAACGCCTGCCGGCATTTGTCGATGCCTCAATTGAAGCCTGCCTTGAACCGCTCGTTGAAGTACACAACACAGACGAAGTGAAAAGCGCCCTTGCTACGCGGGCGAGCCTGATCGGGATCAACAATCGGGATCTTTTTACGTTTACGATTGATCGTTCTACCACCCGCATGCTATCAGGACAGGTGCGGCGCGCAGGGAAGACGATCGTGTCCGAGAGCGGGATGCGGTCGGCAGACGATATGCGGGAATTGCGATCTTACTGCGACGCGTTTTTAATCGGTTCAGCGATCATGACAGCAGCAGATTCGGGAAAACGACTGGAGGAGTTTGTATGCGCATAAAGTGTTGCGGGATCACCCGTGTCCGGGATGCACAGTATGCCGATCAGATGGGAGCGGATGCAATCGGGGTCGTCCTCTTTAGCAGTGCCTCTCCCCGCTCTGTTTCTGTAGAGCGGGCACGGGAGATCTTTCGTGCAGTCAGCCCGTTCACTGCTACAGTCGCAGTCACCCATACCACTTCAGAAGAAGAGCTTGCGCAGATCCTCGCACTCATACCCACCGCGATCCAGATCTTTCACCCGTTCATCTTTACAGAGGCACCGGGAGTGAAAGTGATCCGTGCAGTGAAAAGGGGCGATCAGCTGCCGGAAGACTGCGACGCGATCGTTGTAGATGACAGCCGGGGCACGGGGCGGCTCTTTGACGGTTCATTTGCGCGGGATGCCGTGCAGCGGTCGAAGGTACCGGTCATCCTGGCGGGAGGACTCACGCCGGAGAACGTAGGCGAGGCTATCCGGCTGGTGCAACCGTACGCGGTCGATGTCGCGACGGGCATCGAACAGTCACCGGGGATCAAGGATACAGAGAAGATACGTGCGTTCATTGCCGCATGCAGGGAGGAATGAGATGGAGAAGAAAGGCAGGTTTGGGGATTACGGCGGGCAGTTTGTACCAGAGACGCTGATGAGTGCACTTATCGAACTGGAGAACGGGTATGGTGCGATAAAGGATGACCCGCAATTTGTGCAGGCACTTCAGATGTACCAGGCAGACTTTTCCGGGCGCCCCACACCACTCACGTTCTGTGCAAATATGTCGCGGGAGCTCGGGTGCCGGATATACCTGAAGCGCGAGGATCTTGTGCATGGCGGCTCGCACAAGCTGAACAACACGCTCGGGCAGGCGCTTCTCGCAAAGAGCATGGGCAAGAAACGGCTGATCGCCGAGACGGGCGCGGGGCAGCACGGCGTTGCAACCGCAATCGCCGGAGCGGCACTCGGGCTTCCCGTCGAGGTCTATATGGGCGAGGTTGACACGGTGCGGCAGGCATTGAACGTCTTTCGCATGGAGCTGATGGGCGCCAAAGTAATCCCGGTGAAGACGGGCACCCGCACGTTAAAGGACGCGATCAACGAGGCGCTCCGTGACTGGGTAACAAATGTCGAGGATACCTATTACCTGATCGGATCTGTGGTAGGTCCGCACCCGTACCCGACCATGGTGCGTGATTTCCAGTCGGTGATCGGCAGGGAAGCACGGGAGCAGTGCCTGCATAAGGAGGGCAGGGTACCGGATACGATCGTCGCCTGCGTGGGTGGCGGTTCGAACGCGATCGGCATTTTCCACCCGTTCCTCCATGACGATGTGGAACTGGTCGGGGTCGAAGCCGCTGGGAAGGGGATAGAAACAGGAGAGCACAGCGCGACGCTCTGCGCCGGTGAACCGGGCGTGCTGCACGGCACGCTCTCGTATCTTTTGCAGGACGAACACGGGCAGGTGCTCCCCACCCACAGCATCGCAGCAGGTCTCGATTACCCGGGTGTGGGTCCGGAACATTCGATGTTAAAAGATGCCCGGCGCGTGACCTATACCGCGGTAAACGACCGGGACGTGCTGGAGGCGTTCATGTTCCTCTCCCGGGCAGAGGGGATCATCCCGGCACTCGAATCTGCACATGCGGTCGCATACGTGCAGAAGCACGCGGACAGGTTCGACAAGGATGATGTCATTGTGATCAACCTCTCCGGGCGGGGCGACAAGGATGTTACCGAGATTGCGGCATTGCAGGAGGCAGC
>JAPKXU010000117.1 GCA_026394655.1 Methanoregula sp.
GGGCCACAGATCATTTCCCAGACTGACAGGCCGGTGCGCATCAGGTTCATCAATAATCTACCAACAGGAGCTGGTGGCAACCTCTTTATCCCCGTTGACAAGACCGTGATGGGTGCTGGGATGGGACCGCTTGGCATGTCCGCTAATCCACTTTACTACACGGAGAACCGGGCAGCTGTTCATCTCCACGGCGGGGCGACTGCCTGGATAAGTGACGGTACCCCACTGCAGTGGATAACACCTGCCGGGGAAAACACCCCGTATCCCAAGGGTGTCAGCGTGTATAACGTACCTGACATGCCGGACCCCGGCGACGGGTCCACGACCCTCTTCTATACCAACCAGCAGAGCGCCCGGCTCATGTTTTACCATGACCATGCCCATGGTATCACACGCCTCAATGTTTACGTGGGAGAAGCTGCGGGTTACCTGGTGACAGACCAGGTTGAGAAAGATATGATTGATGGAACCGATGTGTCAGGGGTAAATCCGACTAAAACAAAAATCCTCCCTGGTATCGGTATTCCCCTGGTTATCCAGGACAAGACCTTTGTTGATGCGACGACAATCGCTGCCCAGGACCCTACGTGGAACTGGGGGACCACACCACCGGTACCACGCACGGGCGACCTCTGGTACCCCCATGTCTATATGCCCGCACAGAACCCCTATGACGTATCCGGGGTGAACCCATTCGGCCGGTGGCACTACGGCCCCTGGTTCTGGCCGCCTACCCAGATAACAAACGGGCCTGTCGCAAACTACTATTATGACCCGGTTAAGGCACCATGGGAACCGCCAATGATGCCGGGAACTCCTTACCCTTCGATGACAATGGAAGCGTTCATGGACACGCCAATTGTCAATGGTGTGGCCTATCCCAACATGACGGTAGAACCCAAGGCCTACCGGTTCCGCATATTGAATGCTGCTGACGACCGTTTCGTCAACCTGCAATTATACGTGGCCAACAGTTCGCTCATTACAGCAGATGGGCGGAAAAATACTGAGGTCGATATGGTCCCGGCGATCGCCACACCTGGTTTCCCGGCCGGGTGGCCGACTGATGGAAGAGAAGGCGGCGTGCCGGACCCGGCCACGATGGGCCCCTCGTTCATCCAGGTCGGTACGGAAGGCGGGTTCCTGCCAGCGCCGGTCGTCGTGCCAAACCAGCCGATCACGTATATCCTTGATCCCACCCGGTTCGACGTCGGGAATGGCGACCTTCACACGGTTCTTCTCGGCCCCGCGGAGAGGGCAGATGTAATTATTGATTTCTCGCAGTATGCCGGTAAGACCCTCATCCTCTACAATGATGCCCCGGCCGCATTCCCTGCAGGTGTAGTTAGTTACGATTATTACACCGGCGGCCCGGACCTGACCGACACGGGCGGGGCCCCTACGACCCAGCCAGGATATGGGCCGGATACCCGGACCATCATGCAGATCAAGGTGGGGCCGTCTGTCGGGGCCAACCCTTACAACTTTGCAGCATTACAGGCTGTATTTGCCAGGACCGCCTCAAAGAGAGGCGTCTTTGAGGTATCACAGGAACCGGTTATTATACCTCAGGCCAGTTATAACAGTGCCTACAACAAGGCGTTCCCTGCCGATACGTTCGTACGGATCCAGGACTCTTCAAAAATTTTCACAACCATATCCGGTACGGTGATGAATATCCCCTTCCAGCCGAAAGCCCTCCATGATGAGCAGGGAGCAGCGTTCGATCAGTACGGTCGGATGAGTGGGTTCCTTGGACTCGAAAATGCAATTACCACGGGGGCGGTTCAGAATTTTGTGCTGTACGGGTATGCCAGTCCACCGGTTGATTTGCTCAAGGACTCCATGATACCGATGTCGGAGCCTTCGTCCGGGGATGGGACCCAGATTTGGAAGATCACGCACAATGGTGTAGATACACACCCCCTCCACGTGCACCTGTTTAACGTGCAGTTGATTAACCGTGTGACATGGGATGGACGTATATTACAGCCGGACCCAACCGAGCTCGGCT
This sequence comes from Methanoregula sp., assembly GCA_026394655.1. Classification (GTDB taxonomy): domain Archaea; phylum Halobacteriota; class Methanomicrobia; order Methanomicrobiales; family Methanospirillaceae; genus Methanoregula. The sequence continues at coordinate 2,015 of JAPKXU010000117.1, forward strand.
GGAAGGAGACGTTTCGGACAAGCCCGCTGGAGGATACAATTGTAGCAATGAGACCCGTAGCACCCTCGTTACCGTTCGAGGTCCCGAACAGCATCCGTATGATCGATCCGACGATGCCCGACGGCGCAGTCCTGGACGGGCCGGCATTAAATGGGTTCGTCGACCCTCAAATGGAACCCGTGACCGTCATTAATCACCTTGTCAACTACGGGTGGGAATATGCGTGGCACTGCCACATCCTTGCCCACGAAGAGATGGACATGATGCATTCGATGCTGTTCGCGGTGGCACCCGTACCGCCGGTTAATCTGAACGCGGTTAATGTAAGTCCGAATAGTAACCTTAGGGTGAATGTGTCATGGACTGATAATTCCTTAAGTGAGACGGGGTTCTATGTATTGAAATCCACGACTATGACCGGGCCATGGGCAACACTCGTATATATTCCGTCGACCACGGGACCACAAAAAGGCGCCAGGATTACGTACACTGATACGACGGGGACGCCCGGGACAAGCTATTATTATTGTGCGCTTGCGTCCAACCTTATCGGTGACACGGCAACCTATGCACCTCCTTCCATTGGATTCCCAAAGATGGAGGTCAATTCCAAGCCGAGTAACGTGGCGGGGGTTGCTGTTATAGATTCAGTAAAAA
>JAPKXU010000282.1 GCA_026394655.1 Methanoregula sp.
AATTGCAAGCGGAGCGCCGAAACTGTCGAGCAGCAGGTAATCGACGTACTTGCTTTCCATATCATTTTTCAGGGTCTCGGAAACGGTCTTGTAACTTTTCGCAACAAAATCCGACTGCTTGGTATCGACTTCCGCCCGGACCCGGGAACGATCGGATACAACCCAGCCCTGTTCTTTTAAGAGGACATCGATCATCTCCAGCCGTGTACGGAATTCGTTGCGATCCAAGATTGTTCCCCGGGAAAATATCAGTAATAATATTCTTCGGGATTATGCATGATGAAGTTTGTGTGAGAATATCCCGGATAATACAGGTCTTTTTGCATGATTCTCTCCATTGTCACATGAGACAAAGTCTTGCTCCCCAACACTCCGGAGCCCCAGCCATTCCCACACCCAGCACCCCGAAAAAAACCACCGGCACATCCCTCGAACCCTCCCACACAACCAGCACAATCTCCCGCATCAATCCCGGGGGTCGGCCCCGCACCGATGCCGGCAACAAGGCGCTCGGGCGTGCTGGCTGCGAAGAGGAGAAGGTCCGGCATGGTTGTATCTTAACGTGCGTCAATCTCATGGATTTCGGATTTTGTTTGTAGACAAAAGGGTGAAGGATATGTCCCTGATCCCCCGGTTTATAGCCTCGATCCTCCCCCAACCATAAAGGTCTTAAAAAAAAGTATCAGGTGTAATAGCTCAGATCGTATTTTGTGTTGAGTGCCTGCCATGCCTGGTAGTCCGAAGTTGACAGGGTTTTACCCTTTGCTGCAAGGGCCGCCCATTGCCGGGCATCGTCGTAATCGCTTGCGATGCTCTGGAGTGCATACCCGGTCCCGACGGGAGTAACCTCCATGGTACTGGTGAATTTCCATTGGGCAAGGGTGTCAGTTGTTGAGTCAGTGATGATGTACGGTTCCGTTGCCTCGATGAACGCGTACCCGGAATTCCTGAAGTCATACGGGGATGAAACTTTGACGCCCGTGGTCATGTGATCTTCCGGCAGGAAGTAAAAAACACTGGAACCAAACCCGAGATGTTTTAAGAGCAGGGCAAGGAGCATCGACTTCTCCCCGCAGACGCCTTCGTTCTTGTAGAGTACTTCATACGGATAGCGGTATTGCCTTACCTGATCTACGTACGGGATGTGCTGTACGAGGGTCACGGCGATCCGGGCCTGATCATCCTTGTTCGGGGTCTTCTCCTGGATTGCCTGTGCAAGAGCCGCGATGGCAGATTGTTGCTCGGGATCATCGAGATAGGCAAGGAACGTGGAAGAATTGGTGGTGGCGGAATAGGGGGATTTGAACGTCAGGTCCGGCTTTTTTAGATAATCCGCGTAGACCGAATCCGAAAGCGGGACGGACACCGTGCCTTTCACACCGTTGAGCACATACACAAACGTATGTTCCCTTGTGCCGGCGGGAAGGGTCACAGCGGTGGTCACCATCTGCCGGGTAGTGGGTGGTGTTGTCCGGATTTCAGTCGCTGTATGAACTTCCACCGGAGTCTTTTCACCGGCCACTGTCACGGGATTTTCCTTCACGGTGCTGGAAGTACAACCGGAAAAAAACGTGAGCAGGATAAGGGCTGCGATCACCAGGCTGGAAAAGATCCTTGTATGCATACTATACGTTGAGAT
>JAPKXU010000156.1 GCA_026394655.1 Methanoregula sp.
CAACGTCCAGCGTGCTGTTCTGCGGGCAAACGCCAATGATTGCGCGGATCTTTTCCGAATCGCGCTCTAGTTCGTATTCATCAAGAAACGCGGTTCCTGATGTTGGGCGCAAGAGAGTGGTAAGTATCCGTATGAGCGTGCTCTTCCCCGCGCCGTTGGGACCTAAAAGCCCGAAGATCTCGCCCCGGTGAACATCAAACGAGATGTCATCAACCGCTTTTATTGTTTTTACCTTTGACCTGAAGACTTTGGTCAGGTGCTCGATCCGGATGATACGACCTGAAGGATTTTCCGGCTCCCTTCCCGGTACTGGGGGATATTGAGGGGGTGTAATCTCCGGATCTGTCAGGTCTGAGGGAAGCATATACTTGCAGTATTGAACTGTTCGATGAGATATTACTTAATGGGTGCTTTTTCTATGAGAATACCGTGCGGCATTTTCATTCCGTATTCCTGAAACATTGTCGGTTCATCGGAGATTTGTATAAAAGTCAACACGCCACCTTTCATTGTGTGTTCCTGAACTGGCATTGTTTATCAACGTTTTTTTATAACGCGGTTGTGTTCCTGTCACCAGATTCCAGGACTTATTGTCAGATATTGCCGGGAGTTCCTACAACCCTGGCTTCACCACGTTATGAGAAAAAGGCGATCGGTTTTTAGAACTCTCCCTTTTTCCCGATACTATTGTACAGCAGCCCGGAGCCACGGGAATTGCATCACCTTTTAAAAGGGATATCCAATATATGATAATCCCGATATGACGAACGGGGATCTGCTCCCGGAGGTAAAGAAGCCCTAAAAGCCCTCGATTCCCGCACACAAGTATTCGCGGCATTGATATCTTCCAAGAGCACTAAGAAAATTTACAACACGATACTGGAGCCTGCACATACAAATGTCACGATCTTATTCCGGTCTGGTGGTAGGGGGCGTCATCCTCGCAATTGTCGTAATCATCGGAGTGGTGTATTATTTCGCTCCATTTATCCTCCGGAACCGTATACCCATCCTTGTCGCCGGGGTAATTCTCGTCGTTATCTCCCTCATCGTATCGGGAAAGATCGGTGCCTGGAGGAAGAAGTACCGTGAAATGCAGGTTAACCGCCGCAAAATCAGGATAAAGAACGGTATCGATGGCATTACCAAGCAGATCCATGTGCATCTCAACCACGTTAACTCCGACGAAGCGGTTCGGATGACCTCTGAATCCTACCGGTACCTTGACGAAGGAGACTTTAAACGAGCCATCGAATCGATTAAAAAAGCAAAAGAACTTGTGGACACGAACCTCGATTCCATATCCGCAGAAGCGAAAGACCTCGAGATACGCGCCGACGCACAGTTCAGGGCGAAAAAATATACTGGTGCACAAAAACTCTGGAACCAGAGCCTTGCAATCTATGATGAGGCAGAAAAATTTGCACGCCATGCCAACGATACCGACCAGATCGAAGCGATAACAAAGAAAAAAGAAACGATCCGCGGACGCATAAAAGAGAGTAACACGGCGCTTGACAGGCAGCAACTGGTAATATCTGTGGATGCCGGCGATAGGATGGCTGCATCAGCGGATAAACACTCTAGTACCCGTAAGTTTGACGATGCAAAGAGCGATTACGAGCGGGCAAAAGATCTCTTCAATCAGGCACTCGTGTTTGCCGGGGAGAAAGGGCTCACTGGCGATCAACCGGAAATCAAAAAGAAGATCGCCCGG
>JAPKXU010000238.1 GCA_026394655.1 Methanoregula sp.
TGGAGCAGCGAGCCGATCACTCCTGAAGAGACAAAACGTGCAGAAGAACTGTTTACATGGATTAACCAGAATTAATTTATATTGCGTTTACTGCTGCGTGTACTGCGGCTTGTGATAAAATGAATACACAAATTAAAATCGCAACCTGGAATGTAGAACGTCCAAATCGTACGGACGAAAAAGAAAAAGAAAGAGTCAATGCGATAAATGCCGAATTGAAAAAACATCCGGCAGATATTCTCATTCTCACAGAAACGAATGAATGTATCTCGCCGGAAAACATCAAATATGTTTACCATTCGGAGCCGCTTGAAAAAGAGGCGGGGGGGAGTTATTACAAAGAAGGGGAGCGCCGGGTAAGCATCTGGTCCTTGCATCCCATTATCGAAACACTGAAAGTTAAAAATTCCCTGACAAGCGCCTGTGCAGTTATTCAGACTCCCTTGGGGAATCTTGCAGTCTTTGGGTGCATCATCGGAATACATGGTAGAGGTAAGGGATTTGATACGGACCTGCAAGACCAGATGGAGGATCTCCGGCGGTTTGAAGAAGCGGGATACAATATCTGCTATGCCGGGGATTTCAACATGTCATTCTGTGACAATTATTACACGAAAAAATCAGCAAGGAGCCAGCTGAATGATTTATTTTCCACACTCAAGATGAAGAATCTCACAGCAAGAATCCCACAAATGATTGATCATATTGTGGTCAGTGAATCTTTGCTTCCATCCTCTTCTGTTGAGAAAGAATGCTGGAATACGGATAAAAAAAAGGCTCGTCCAATAGTGTTAAGCGATCATAAAGGTGTGATTGTTACAATTCAACTCTAAATATTTTGTAAATATCCCACTCACACCAGCGGCTGAGGTTCCTTGTCACCGGCAACAGGAAGTTTTGTCGGTTTGACCAACACGGGTTCGCTGCTCTTCCGGATCTTCTCGATGATGATCTCTTTTCCCCTTACCGTCATCGCAAAGACGGGAATCGAGATCCCTGCCTGCACGAGTGCTTTTCCGACAACTGCTTCCCGGATCGTCTTTGATGCGCAGGCAGTGACCAGATCAGAGGTACGGACGAGACGCTCTGCCTCATCCTTGGTGAGCCCGCTCACGTGAACGCCGACAATAAACGCACCGGGATGAATCTTGCGGATCGCCTCGGCATCTGCCGGCAGGGCAACCGTGACCGCGACATTCTTAAAACCCTGCGCATGGGCAAGCACCATCCCGGCAGCCTGATCGATACGGTCAAACTCATGATCGAGCACAAACCCGCCATTCTTCTCGATCCGGTCTATCACAGATTTATAGGGGGATGTTTTTGTGAGTCCCGACATCCTTCCGCCGATACCCTGCACGAGCGCCGGTGTGGTTGCGATGACAGTCCCTGCTACGTCACATGCAATCACTGCGGCATCAAAAAGTCCGGCATGAATACCGAAGCTTATGAGTTCCGATGCCCCGAATCCTACAAAGTCCCGGGTGTCGAGCACTTCGCGCTCCGCCGTACACATGCCAAACGCCTTTATCCGGTGCCCGATATTTGCTTTTACGGCATCCTTTGTAATCTCCGGGACCGGAAACGCAAACCGTCTGGCAAGTGGGCAGTCCGCAATGATCGGGTCGGAAACCTCAACAACTTTTCCGTTCCGGACA
>JAPKXU010000141.1 GCA_026394655.1 Methanoregula sp.
AGCTAATGCTTCGAACTTTTTGGCCAGATTGAGCGTATACAGAAGAACCTTGTGCAGAAGGCACAATTAACTGGGGCAAGAGCATGGCAGAGATCTTTGCCCTGCAGAAACAGAATGGAGCCAGTCACTATGAGGAAATGACGGCAGATGTCACGAATGCCCGGGAAGGGGTCGGGTATTACGTCTGGCTCCCGGAAAAAGGTCAGGAAATAGCCGCGTGGACGCCGGTAAGGGTTGCGAATTATACCTGGACAATCGGGCTCTCCACACCGCTCTCGGAGATCCTTGATGCAACCGGCGCATCTGCCCATATTGCCCTTTTCACGTACATAATTCTCGCGAGTATCATTATTGCGCTCATACTGCTTTCCCTATGGATGGTAACTGATATGCGGCGCAGGCGGGTAGAAGAGGCGCTTGTTGAAAGCGAGGGACTCTACAAGACGCTTGCCGAATCGAGCCCGGACATGATCTACCTGATTGACAGGGAAGGGACGATTCGCTATGTCAGCTTCCAAGCAGCCGTGGCATTTGGGAAGGTTCCGGCAGATCTTATTGGTAAGCGCATTAATGCGATATTTCCTCCCGACGTAGCCCGGCATCATATGGATGAGATTACCGGTGTCATGACTTCGGGGCAACCTAAGCAGTTAGAGGTTATTGAACCCCATCCTGACGGAGATCACTGGATGAGCGCACGGTTGGCACCGGTAAAAGATGCAGAAGGGAATGTGACCAGTGTTCTGGGTATTTCCACTGATATTACCGAACGCAAGCGGGCTGAAGAGGCGCTCAGGGAGAGCGAGGAAAAGTGGAGAAACCTCGCTGAGTCCAGTCCGTTGGCAATTATGATCTACCAGGGGGAATACTGGGTCTATTCCAATCCTGCGGGTGAACGGATATCGGGATATTCCACGGAAGAGTTGTATGCCATGCACTACTGGGATTTCGTCGCACCCGAGTTCCGGTTGCTTGTTAAAGAAAGAGGCAAAAAACGACAGGTCGGGGAATCCCTATCGGTACCTTATGATTTCAGGATCATCGCAAAGGATGGCACAGAGAAATGGGTCACCCTTTCCGGCAGTACGATTACATTCAGGGGCAAACCGGCAGGTTTGATCTCAGTGACAGAAATCACTGGGCGCGTCCAAGCGGAAGAGGCGATGAGGGAGAGCGAAGAAAAATACCGGCTCCTGTTTGAACAGGCGGGCGATTGCATTCTGATCCTTGAAGCAGAGGGAGAAAACCGGGGAAAAATCATCGCCGCAAATATGAAAGCCGCACAGATGCACGGATATTCCATCGATGAGATGCTTACAAAAAATATTGTAGACCTCGATTCCCCGAAATCCAGAACTGCCGTTCCCGATCGGTTCATCCAGATTTTTAACAACCGTCGGCTCACTGGCGAAGCCACCCACATACGAAAAGACGGGACTGAATTTCCCATTGATATCAATGCCGGACTGCTCACTCTTGGCACAAAAAAATACATTCTCGCAATCGACCGGGACATTTCATTACGCAAGCAACAAGAGAAAGCACTGAAGATCGCCAACCAGAAACTCCAGCTCATGAACATCGTTGCCTGGCATGATATCCAGAACAAGATCACCGGTCTCCGGGGCTATGTTGAACTGTCCCGGGACATGGTTGATAACGAGAAGGTGAAGGCGTATCTCAAGACCGAAGATGATATTCTCCGGGTGATTGACCGGCAGATCCAGTATACCAAGGAATACCAGCAGATGTGGGTTCAGGCATCACAGTGGGTGAATATACTGCAAACCATCAAAAATGTTCTGATGTATAAGACCCTTGGCCCAGTAAAAGCCCTCGTTGATCTTTCAGGTTTGGAAATTTATTGTGATCCGATTATCGAGAGAGTGTTCTCACACCTGATCGATAACACCCTGCAGCATGGACAGACTGTGACGGAGATACAGATCCATTGTCACGAGACTGCTGAAGGGCTTGCACTCGTGTATGAAGATAATGGGGTGGGCATTCCCGAACATAAGAAA
>JAPKXU010000072.1 GCA_026394655.1 Methanoregula sp.
CAAAAAAGCAGGATCCGGGTCGCGATGGAGAACATGGAACCGGCGATAAACGCGCTCCTTTCCACACCGGAACGGATGCGGGAAGTCCTTGACGAAGAACCGTGGCTTGATTTTACCCTTGATACGTCTCACGCGCTGGCAGGATCGGAGGAAATTGCGATGCGGTATATCGAGCTCTGTGCTGACCGGCTGGCAAACGTCCACATCAGCCGGATTGAAGGAAAGATACTGCATTGCCCACTCGACCGGAGCCCGACAATCGCCCGTATACTTACCGCGTTAAAAGATCACCATTTCAAGGGAAGTCTTACGCTTGAAATCGAAGACCTGATCTTCAACCGGGTGCTGTCATCTGATGAGAAGATTGGGGTTCTTGCACGGGATGCGTCGTTTTTGCACGAATGCATGGATTGAGCGCTGGTTTTATAAAATTTACTCCCTCATATGATAATGAAACCAGTCTTTATGAATTATACAACAATGCGTGCGTTTGCACGGCGTGAATTGCGATGATCCAGGATATTCTTGAACTCCTGCTCTTTGTCGTCTGCGTCATCCTGTCTGCATTTTTTTCGAGTTCAGAAGTGGCTCTCATATCGATCACCCGGGCGAAAGCCCGGACACTGACAAACGAGGGCAAACCCGGTGCCACGGCAGTTGCCGCACTCAAAGAATCCCCTGAGCACCTCCTTATAACGATCCTTATCGGCAACACGGTTATGAACATCGCTGCCGCCGCCATCGCCACGGCGATCGCGATCCAGGTCTTCGGTAGCCTCGGGGTTGGTATAGCCACCGGGTTTGTGACGATCGTGCTCCTCGTCTTTGGCGAGATCGGTCCGAAGATTTATGCAGCACGGACATCGGACTCCTACGCGCTCACGGTCGCCCCGGTCATCCTCTTCTTATCACGGATCTTTACACCGGTCATCTGGCTGGTGGAATGGGTGAGCCCGACATTTGGCATCGGCAAGGAGAATGCCGAACCGGCAGTCACCGAAGAAGAGATCAAGGAATGGATCGATGTCGGGAAAGAGGATGGGACGATCGAGCAGGGTGAGCAGGATATGCTTTACTCGGTCTTAGAGTTCGGGGATACACCTGCACGGGAGATCATGACACCACGGGTTGATGTCGTGCTGATGGAAGACACAACCACCATTGACAAGGCGATCCGGATCTTTACCGAGACCGGGTTCTCGCGTATCCCGGTCTTCCATGAGCAGATCGACAATATCACCGGTGTCTTAAATGTCAAAGATGTCTTCTCCGCGATGGTCTCGCAGCGGAAAGGCGTGTCCATCAAAGAGATCATGTACGACCCCACGTTTGTTCCCGAGACAAAGAAGATCGATGACCTCCTAAAAGAACTCCAGGTGCACCGGGTCCAGATCGCGATTGTCATCGATGAGTACAGCAGTTTTGTCGGGATCGTGACAGTCGAGGATATCCTTGAGGAACTCGTCGGGGATATCATGGATGAGTACGACACCGAGGAACCGGACATCCAGCAGATTTCTTCCGGGGTTTATGTCGTGGATGCCCAGATGTGGATAGAGGACATCAACGAGAAGATAGAGATCGATCTCCCGCCCGACGAATCGTATGAGACGGTGGGGGGTCTGTTGATCGACCGGCTCGGGCACATCCCGCAGCACCCGGGTGAGAAGGCGGAGATCGATGGGGGGCGGGTCACGCTTGTTGTCGTCCAGATGCACGGGCGCCGGATCGTGAAGGTGAAGTGTATTATCCGCCCGAAAAATGGCGTTGAAAACCATTAATCAACAGGTACTGCAATAGAAAAGAAGGTGATACCGGTGAGGACAAAGCGCATCGCGGTAATTGCATCGGGCAGGGGATCAAATTTCCAGGCGATTATCGACGCGATCAAGGAGGGAACGGTACCGGCAACCTGTATCGCCCTCATCACGGACAACCCGAAGGCGTATGCGATCGAACGGGCAGAACAGGCAAAAATCCCGGTCATTGTCATTGACTACGCGGCATTTGCTTCAAAAAAAGAGTACGAACAGGCGCTCCTTGCCGCGATGCAGCGTGTCAACCCGGCGCTCTTTGTCCTCGCCGGATACATGCGCATTGTCGGAAAAGAGATCGTGGATGCATTCTCCGGCAGGATGATCAACATCCACCCGGCACTCCTGCCCAGTTTTACCGGGCTGCACGCCCAGCGGCAGGCAGTACAGTACGGCGTGAAAGTGTCGGGGTGCACCGTGCATTTCGTTGATGACAGTCTCGATGGCGGACCGGTCATCTGCCAGCAGTGCGTGCCGGTATTAGACGGTGATGACGAGGATGCACTTGCGGAGCGTATCCTTGCGCACGAGCACCGGTGCCTGCCGGAAGCGATCCGGCTTTTCTGTGAAGACCGGCTCAAAATTGACGGAAGGAGAGTCCGGATCCGGTGAGCGGGGCTTGGTCTCCCAACTATTTTTTTATCTGGGACGGCAATAGTAGTGACAACCGCGAGACGGAGACAAGTGTGAAGAACAGATCGCAAAAACCCTCAACAAAGCTGATCGCGCGGGAGCGCATTGCGATACTGTTCGGGCAGGCACAACGGGTGTATGCAGAAGATCCGCTCCTTGCGAACCGCTATGTCGACCTTGCCCGGCGGATCTCAATGCGCCAGCGGGTCCGGATCGACCACGAGTTCCGGCGCCGGTTCTGCCACCATTGTTATGCATACCTTGTGCCGGGCAGGAACATGCGGGTCCGGGTGCACCGTGGCAATGTCGTGGTTACCTGCATTACCTGCAAAAAACACACACGATACCATATAGGGAGAACCCATGACCGCAAAGACTGATCCATCGATGCAGGACCTGAAACCGACCGTCTGGATCGGAAAGCAGGGATGTACTGAGACCATGATCGAAGAGATCGTTGCGCAGCTAAAGAAGCGAAAGACGATCAAAGTAAAGTGGCTCCAGAACACTGAAGTCGATCCCGGAGCAATTGCCGCGCAGGCTCGCGCAGAGCTGGTATCGGTAAGAGGAAGGACGATGGTGCTTGCCGACAAGAAAAAAAGCTCACGGAAATAATTGTCTTTTCTTTTGATGGCAGGCGTAAACCGGCTCCTCGAAATATATAAATCCCCTATCCTCTAATATGTAAAGACTGTTATTTTATATTGCAACAGTGAGGACTATAGATGACTACAGTATACGATGTCCCGGCTGACCACCTTATCAGGCAGGTCGCAGAGGAGCTCAAAACCCGGCAGGAGATCAAGCCGCCGGTCTGGGCTGCCTTTGCAAAAACCGGGGCACACAAAGAGATGCCGCCTGAGGATCCGGACTGGTGGTTTATCCGGGCAGCGGCAGTGTTGAGGCGCGTCTATATCGACGGTCCTTTGGGCGTCGAACGGATGCGGAGTTTTTACGGCGGAAAGAAGAACCGCGGCTCAAGGCCGAATGCATTCCGGAAGGGCAGT
>JAPKXU010000285.1 GCA_026394655.1 Methanoregula sp.
ATCACCCAACCTGCCCAAGGACCCGGTAACACGAAAGAGACTGGATGAGATCGTGGTCGCCATTGGAGCGGTCCAGAATTTCACGCTCTGCCTGAGTAAGGGAGATCTCGATTCCCGGCTTGATGTGAAAGGAATCTCCGCAGGCTGTCTCAAATCCCTGCAGTCAAACCTCAAACACCTGACCTGGCAGGCACAGCAGATCGCAGATGGGGATTTTTCCCAGCGTGTCGATTTCATGGGCGAGTTCTCGGAGGCATTCAACTATATGGTCAGGGCTCTGGATGCAGCCCGGGCGGAAATGAAACAACGCGAACTGGAACTCTCCAGCCTGAATGCCCGGTTATTGACGGAAGTTGCCGTTCGCAGGCAGGTGGAGGACACCCTGCGGAAGAGCGAGGAACGATATCGCACCATTCTGGAGCAGGCTACCGACGCAATCTTCATACACGACGAGACTGGCAGGGTAATAGACGTCAACCGGAAGGCATGTCAGAGCCTCGGCTATTCCCGGGAGGAATTGCTTTCCAAGTCTATTGGGGACATCGATCCCGATGCGATCCAGGCCGAAAAGCATAAACTATGGGGCAAAGTCATTGCAGGTGAGCATTTCACATTCGAGAGCCACCAGAGGCGCAAGGACGGCGGCGCCATTCCTGTCGAAGTGAGTTTGGGTTCAGTGCACCTGCCTGATCGCAGGGTAATTATCGGTACCGTGAGGGACATCACAGAGCGTAAACGGGCTGAAGAAGCACTCAGGGAGAGCGAGGAGCGGTACCGGGTCCTGTTTGAAGAGTCCCCGATCTCGCTCTTTGAGGAAGACTTTTCAGATATCAAAGTCTGGATTGACACAAAAACGAATGAGAATATCAGGGATTTCAGAACCTGGCTTGAGAGCCACCCGGAGGATGTTTCCGGCTGTGCCATCATGGTGAAGGTTACGCATATTAACCGGGCAACGATGGCACTGTTCGGGGCAGCATCCCACAAGGAATTCTCTGAAGGACTATCGAGTATCTTCACCGAAGACTCCTATGATGCGTTCCGGGAAGAAATCATTGCACTCGCGGAGGGAAAGAACGAATTTGAGGGAGAGGTTCAAATCCAGACCCTGAATGGGGAGAGAAAAATCGTCCTCCTTAAAGTGACGGTTGTGCCGGGTAATGAACAGACGTTCTCGAAGATCTTAGTATCTATTATTGACATTAGCAACGTCAAGCGGGTTGAGGGGGCACTGCGGCAGGCAAACAAGCAATTAAATATACTCTCCGGCATTACCCGGCACGACATTCTCAACCAACTGATGGCGCTGAAGGGGTACCTTGAACTCTCGCATGAGGTGATCGACAATCCGACGACCCTTATCGAGTACATAGCAAAAGAGGAGAAGGCAGCGAATACTATCGAGCACCAGATCACGTTTACCAGGGATTATCAGGAGCTGGGTGTCGCGGCTCCCGCATGGCAGAACGTGAATGCAAGTATAAAAAATGCGGTCGGGGAGCTGCCGATGCGGGATGTCCATGTGGACGTTGAGCGCCCCGATCTCGAAATTTTTGCCGATCGTCTCTTTGAAAAGGTATTCTACAACCTGATAGATAACGCTCTGAATTATGGAGGAGAACGGATGAAGACCATCCGTGTCTCATCGCAGGAATCTGACCGGGGATTTATCATTGTATGCGAGGATGATGGTGTTGGAATCACGGATGAGGACAAGAAAAAACTTTTCCGAAAAGGGTTTGGTAAGCATACGGGGCTTGGTTTGTTCCTCTCGCGGGAGATTCTTGCAATCACCGGCATCACCATCACCGAGAACGGTACGCCGGGCACAGGCGCCCGGTTCGAGATCACTGTGCCGAAAGGGATGTACCGGTTCACGGGAACCGGGGAAAAATAAACCGGAAAAAATAACGAGTGCCGGGATCAATCCGGCGCTACATCCGCCGAATAAGAGGGAAGAGTTACCTCTTCCCCCTCTTCTCAGAACCGTACGTGACACTTTCGCGTCATACGGCTCAAGCCTTTCACAACCCGGTTACCGG
>JAPKXU010000176.1 GCA_026394655.1 Methanoregula sp.
GCGATATCTTCAAAGAAATCCGGCATCAGGGATAGTCTGCCCTCATTGTACCCGAGCCCGTTCAGGGAGAGGGCTTTTACGCCGGTCCCGTGGGTTATGTTGTGATGACGGGTTTTCGGGATGACTTCATCGATGTACTGTCCTATCTCCAGAGTATCGAACACACCAGCTACTATGCCGAGATGCCCGATTGTTACATTTGAGCCGTCTATTAGCGTCATTTTGCGGTATGTTCATGTTTGTTTCTTCTCCGGTAAATATCTATGTACAAATTAAATAAAAATCAGAGAATTTTTACTGCCGATGGTCGGGTTGAATTACATGAAGAAGAACGCCGAGAGTGAGAAACCGTTTACTCTCAATAAACATGTGAGGGAGCGGTTGGATCAGTGGGTATCTGGTTGAGAGAAAACAGGATGGAAGAAACCCTTAAAAAATTTTATTTATTTTTCATGAGTAAATATGATTTATAGCCTAAATATACTAGCAAAATAAGGCATAATATTCCAATTGCCAATATCGCGGTTTGACAACTCATAACTGAAAACAAGTACCGTTGTTGATCTTGAACAGGATTTGAGAGGACTGTCTGATTGGTTTGATTAACGACATATTCTATAGCCGATAACGATTGGAAATACGACAGTGATAATGCCACCCATGCAACGAATGCAGCAAAGATTGAGATTGATAAAACAATATTATTAAAGATTTTACCATCCATTTTTTGATCTAACAAAAGGTCTCTGATTTCTATCAAAATTTCATTAGTGCTACTTCCCACAGAGGTTTTTTTGTCAATTTTTTCAGGCTTTGCCATAATTGCACCAGATTTATAAGAGTTTAATAATGATAGGATTCTAGGAATTTCATTTTGCGCTTTTTTCAAGTTACCAATTAAAAGTTGTTCTGCACTACCCATGCCCATTTTTTCAAGGGTTTTATTTGTTGCAGTTAAATCATCAATCGATTGTTGCTTATAATCTTCAAATTCTTCCAATAACGAGTAAATATGAATTATGGATTTTATTGTATCTGAATCAAACAGAGATATTTTTTCAAAATTTTCTCGTAAAAATATGTATTTATATCGAAAATTCCATCTTAAGAGAAATTTTTCGGGATCAAATCCAGGCACTAATTTAAATTGGTCTTTTGTAAGACCCAATTCATCACGAGTTGTTTCGTTTAAATAATCATAGTCTTTAATTATTTTATCCAATTCAATTTTTAACTCGCTTAATTCAAAATGCAACACTTTCGAATATCGAGATATTAACAATTTTTGCCTATACCAGTCACACCCCGAAATTACGATGTACCCCCCAATAACAGCAACGAGTGTTCCAGTGATTACTATGGTTAAATCATCCATTATCTCACTCTTGTACGACTAACAAATTTTAATATAAATATAAATTAGCTGTTTGTATGAAAAAGATTTGGGGCATAAAAATGATCGCGCCCAACCCCCACGCTCCGCTATTTTGAAAATGTGATATCAGAAGTGATGGGTGGCAAAATGCGAGATAACTATAACCCCACAATGGAATGCGAGGGGAGGGATTTGAACCCGCGAACTTCTGCAAGAGCAGATCTTGAGTCTGCCTCCGTTGACCAAGCTTGGATACCCTCGCGCACAAAATGGTTTGTTGCAGGATAGTAAAGGGCGTTATAGTTTTTAAAATCTTACCGGGTGTACTCGGATACCTTGTACCGCCGGCACATATCCCGCGACATCTCAAGGTACTTCTTCACCGACCCCTCGTGCACAGTCGGGATGATGTTGCCGTTGCAGATCCCCTTCCCCTTGAACTTCGTGCACTTCCCGGCAAGCGGCATCCGGCGATAACTCGTGTTGCACTTCGTGCACCGGAACTTCTGCTTCGAGAACGCGGAGAGGTTCCCCATCAGGTCCCGGATGAAATGCGTGGTTAACAC
The DNA here is from genome assembly GCA_026394655.1 of Methanoregula sp. GTDB lineage: Archaea > Halobacteriota > Methanomicrobia > Methanomicrobiales > Methanospirillaceae > Methanoregula. The sequence goes on from JAPKXU010000176.1 coordinate 1,942, forward strand.
CCGCTCTGCCACGTCATCGGCATTCACCGCCCGGATCTTCTCGGCAAGCGCCAGCTCCGCCTCAAGCTTGTCGGTCATGGACTTGAGCTGCGTGTACATCGACTCCAGCGGTCCGGCAGAGATATCCGACGTATCGTGCGTGAAGGAGAAACCCTCCAGCTGCCGGGGCGTGCCGATCCGGCGTTCTACCCGGTCGATGAGCGGCTCGACATCCTTCGCCTTCGCATAGACGAGCGCGTTGAGGTAGAGCTCGAGCGGGTACCCGCTACCCACATCCACGTTCAGGGCTTCCTTGTCGATCTCCGCTGGATCGATCCGGCTCGTCAACACAAGCGGCGCATCCATCGTCCCACCCCGTGTCTGGGGCAGAAACGAGCGCGAGAAGTTCAACAACCCATCCATGAGGAGCATGATGCAGTCTTCGTCGCCGTCGCACTGTCCGGTGAAGATCCCGTTCGCGACCATCGTATGATCCTCAGCCACCGTCAGGCAATAGACCCGCTCCTCCGGTGCCGGCACCGTCTCCACGGTACTTATCCGGTCTGCCATCACGTTCATCCCTTCGAGCACCGGAACGGCATCACCCACCTTGATCTCAAGTGCCCGGATCTTGCGGAGATACCCGGTATCCCAGACCAGCATCGCGTGATCCGGCGTGACAACGAGTTCCTTCCCCCGGGAAGTCCCAAAACGGAGCAGTGCATCCGGCGCCCGGTGAACGGAGACCGAAGTGATCTTACGGATGTGCATCATGCCGCTTGTATCGACAGTCCGGGTGTAATACGTCTGTGCAGGATCGGAGTAATACGTCCCGAGCCGGTCGAGCCCGGGGCGGGTGAGATCGAAGTTCTCGATAACAAACGTCTTTATGGGGGTGGTTTTCCAGTGCCTGCCGTCATACACCTCGATCCCGGTATCGCCGAAGAAGCAGTTCCGGCGCTTCGCTGCGTGGAAGAACGGGTGGGCATACCCGACGTTCGCCCGCGTGAACCCGACGATCCGGGCAAGGACACCGGCGCTCGTATGCGGAGCAAGCCCGATCACGAGGTGTCCGAGCAGGTCATCGCGGGTCTTCACGTTGTAGAACGCTGGCAGGTGATAGAGTTTCGTTAAGAGGTCATCGATGAACTGCGCCACCTTCACCATATAGTCGGCGCAGGAATCCGAGACAAGGAGGTCCTGCGGGTGCAGCTCCAGCACCTGCGTACCGTTCTGCAAATCATACCCGTTCATGTCCACCGTGTAGCCAAGGGCACGGAGCCGTTCAACCGGTACCTTCACCTCATCGGGGCGGATGTGCGTGAGCGGGAGATCGATCATATCGAACCGGGTGGTACCGTCTTTAAAGACGTAGATGTCCTGCAGCGCACGCAGGATCCCTTTCTCCATCGCTTCAACCGTCCTGTCCCGGGAGATCACTCCTTTCACTCCTTTTAAGAGTTTGAGCTCCTCGGGTTTGATCCCCATCCGTTCCATCGCACGGGCATATTCGTCCTTCACGTTCAGTTGTATCCGCTGGGTGCATTTCGTCGGGACATCGCAGTTGGGGCAGCGGGCAAATGCCATCTCGTGCTGGCACTTGGGGCAGGTGTAGAGCGGGACCGTGTGCGCCCCGCATTTTTCACACCGGTTCAGGTACGTGATCTCCTGGCAGCCGGTGCAGCGCCGACGGCTCACCTCAATGTCGATCACCCCCCCGGCTTTCTCGAAATCGATCTCGGTTGCGGCTTCATCCGCCTCTTCAGTGTGCGTTGACGCTTCCTGGAATGAGCGCCGGGCCCCCCCGGAATCCCCGAGGGGGAACAGCACATGGGGCGCCGGGTTCATCTTCCGGGGCTTGGACTTGCCGGGTCTGCCCATCCTGCCGCCGATCCGGGTGCCGGCACGGGACCGGATTCGCAGACCGGAGAGGTGCATGACGAGCGCGATCTGTCCCTTCTGGGGTGCATCCTTCCATGTATCCCGCTTCATCAGATCATCGGTAAGCCCGAGGCAGGCAACAAACGCCCGGTACAGCCGGATCTTCACCTGCCCGTTTCTTACCTCGTGCGGGATGAGCAATTCTTCAAGTACCAATTTTATTGCAGGGTCGTAGGGGAGGCAGAGGAGCCCCTCGTCAATCTTTCCGGTACCCGATACAGCATCGGAAAGCAAGCGGATCTGGTCGCACGGGATGTCATCCCGGAACCAGGTGTATGCCGGGTGGAGATACCCCCCGTTCCGGGCGAGCGCGAGGGCTTCCTCTTCGTTCTCCGGGTGTTTCCCACCGCCATCGAGCTGCCACCACTCCTCGCAGTAGCCGCACGGGACGAGAGGATGGTTGTTCTCCAAAAAGTCCCCGTACGATATGAGGATCTCGCCGACATCAAGGATCCGCTCGATCCGGGGCACGAGCGTGATGGCTGTCGCTTCGTCGTCCACCCGCAGGACATCGCCGTTTGTCAGCCGGACAGTCGGTCCTTCGATCGAATCTACGGGCACGACGCCGCAGGCTTTCCCCGGGCGCTCGGTCTTCATCTGGGTGCCGACTGCGAGAAAACCCCCAAGGATCTGCAACGTCGCCGGATGGAGCCCGGCTGCCGCAAATCCGGTGTTGCGCGACCTGCCGTACCGGAGCCGGAACCCACCTTTCTCCATGGGATACGCAAAGACGGGTCTCCCGCCGATGAGATCACGGAGGTACTTGTCGAGGGGCTTGATACCCGGTGCATCCACGTCGCTGTCGGTCTTTGCAGCGCCGGCGATCAGCTTGTCGAGCCAGTCCCAGCCCTCCATCTTCATCTTCTCGACCTTGTTCTTGAGCTTCCGGGCTTTTCCGGCGATCCCCTCTGCGAGAACGAGCGCCATCCCGCCCCGCACCGAATTCGTCTCTACGCGCCCGAGGTTCCGGTGCCCTGATACTTCCTCCTTCTCGGTCGCTTCGCCGTCGATACAGACCGGGCAGTTCTGGACGATGAGCCGGATCTCCGCTTCGCTGGGCAGGTACTGGAGGTTCATGATGGTGTTGTACTGCCGGATCTCCTCGATGTAGCGCTCCACCTCGTCCTGGTGGGGGATATACCGGTTGATGCCGAGCTGCTGCCGGACGTAATCGCCCACAAGAACGGAGAGCGCTTGTGCGGTGCCGCCGGCGCTCCGGATCGGTCCGGCGTAGTAGATCTTCAGGTACTGGCTCCCGTCATCGTTCATGCCAAGCCCGATCTTCGCGATCCCTTCGGTAGGAGCCGATACCACGCCTTCCGTGAGGAGTGCCATCGCCGTGCGTATCGCATGGTCGATGATCTCATCCGGCGTCTTCTCCCCGAACCTCCGGGCGACAAAATCGTCACCGATCTGGAGCGCGACTTCCTCACGGGACATCTGCTGCTCGAGCTCCCGTATCCGTGCAGCTACTCCCTTGATGCCAAGCAACGCTTCGACCCGGTCGGCGAGGTCGCTTGCGATGGGGATCTCGACCTCAGTACTCGGGTCGATACCTTGGGCGCGGGCTTCTTTGGCAATCGCGATCGCGCGGTTGAGCCCGTCAAGGAGCGTCTTCTCGTATGCCTCCATCGCAGGAGAGAGCTGCAACATACTGGTACGATGGGCGGATTGGAATTTATCTGTTCGTTTATACACGGAAAAATAGCCGGGGGTGGTTGTACCATTTACCCCACCGTAGCCGGGAATCAGGACTTTTCTTCCGGAATATTCTGTATTATCGCGGGTAGTCCCGCTTCCCCCATCTGCCAGAACGTGAGCGTTGCGCAGGAACGGATGATCTCGTTTTCATCCTCAAGTCGTCGGGTGAGTGGTTCGATGGCAGGTTTTCCAATGCGGCAGAGGGCTTGGGAGAGAAAACCCCTCAGTGCCCGGTCATCAGTAGCCATCGCGTCTATCATGGGTTCAACCGCAATATCTCCCATCTCGCCAAGAGCCGCAGCCGCATACCGCCGGAACTCGTGGTCAGGGTTCTCTGCCATCGCAGTGAGGATCGGGGGAAGTGCGGGCTCCCTGATTTTCGAGAGGGCGATTGCCGCGTACCAGCGGTGGTTGGCATCGGGAGCTGCCGCAAGCGCGGATATGAGCGGCGCTACTGCGGGTGCGCCATACTCCCGGAGCGCACGCACTGCCGCATGGCGTACATCGATCGACGGATCAGCGAGGGCGGCGATGAGCTGGTGGATACGCTCTTCTGTCTCGGGCTTTTTCCCTGCCGGGGCTTTCCTGCTTTTCATCATCTCTCATCTGGTGGTCAACAGGAAAATGCCTTCGGTTTCTACAGTGTACCGGCTGGAGCGATTGGGAGCGCGGGCGTGGTTCTCTCGAAAGGCTCCCGGCACAGTTCATGGCAGATTGCATGTTATGCCGCCAGAGTGCCCTGATAGCGGCAGCAAAACAGGGCACATGAACGGGTGGCGCGGTCTTCACTCCGTATGTGCATCACGTAGTGCATACTCCGGCGTTATTTACGGCGCAGATTTTTTTGTTGCCCTACCTTTCAATAGCAAACTATATCGTTAATGAGTTTCAATACGCCATTGTCCACGGGGGAGTTATTGGACTATGTCTAACAATCTGAACACCCTTATTGGGAAAATTAAGGACAGCGCCGTGGCGAGGTGCAGGGAAAGAATAGAGCTCGCGGCAGACAAGGCACGGGAGGTGTTGAACGGGAAGAAACCAGAGGATCCAAACGACTCCCCCTCAAAGAAAGAACCGCCCGGTATGACATCCTGCCTGAAACGACAGCATGGGTTGTGAGGCGAGAGAAACGTTATGACGACAGAAAAGACGTTGTTGCAGCAGATCCGGGAAAAAGAGCTCGAGATCAATATACAGATTGAAAATTCCCGCAAGGAAGCAGAGGAAACCCTCCTCGCTGCGCAAAAAAAGGCATCGGATATGGTCGAGACATCAGAGAGGGAAGGAGAAGCAGCAGCCCGGAGCTACCAGGAACGCGAAATGGAGCGGATAAAAAAGGAGACGGATGATCTCCGATTGCAGGGCGAAAGACAGGAGACAGTAGTCAGGGAGGAAGGAGAACGTAATATTTCTGTCGCAATCGGGAAGATCGTACAGTCCGTCTCGATGGAGTAGGGCGATATGTTGCAGAAGATGACAAAAGTTCAGGTGATAGGACCACCCGCCAGGGCGGGAAACAGCTTCACCAGCCCCGCTGCCATCACCTCCACCGACAACGCGGCCAGGATCAGGCCCATCAGGCGGGTCATGACGTTGATGCCGGT
>JAPKXU010000211.1 GCA_026394655.1 Methanoregula sp.
GCGGTTTAAGAAGGCAGGGGAGAAGAATTGGATTGTACTGAAGGGGAAATGATGATGGGATCCGGGAATATAAAGTTGTCAAAGATCCCAAACCCGCTCTCCAAACCTTTTTCAAATGTTGGCAGGAAACCGGATCACCATGTCTAATGGTGCAGCAACCACCCGGTATATCCTTCTTGCAGTTTTCCTCATCACAGGAATTTTCGTACTCGATGCCGGGTGCAGTTCGTCAACTCCCGCTTCATCCAGCGCTGTCATTCCTACTACCTCAGTAGTGAATGTTTCAATCCAGCCGGACATCACCCGATACACCCTTGCCATGTCATCAACGCCGGGCATCGGGCTCTCTCCGCAGATCACCGGGCAGGTACCGGCTGGCGGCAAGTGCGTGTACGTCTGGAAGACCGATTACGGACATTTTCTCGATTGGAAAGCCCCGGATTACACGGTAAAAGAACTGGGAACGGAAGTGAAAGTCCCGGGCGGAAAGGTGTACTGGACGTACGGGAGCGCAGCAGCCGGAACGGAGCGCCCGGTCGTACATATCACCCTTGACGTTGTCGATTCAGCCACCGGTGCCACTATCGGGCATGCAGAGCGGATCATCGGCTGGGGCGAAGGCGACATGGCAGAGATCCGGTGATCCAATACTCCTGTAATAATCGCCAAGCTCCCGGATTGCATTAAGGTGTAAAAAATTGGCTCATCGCTATTTTGAGGGAGCAAATCCTAATCCCGTCATACTGTCTTATGTGGGCTGTTGGCCACAAACCCCTGCAATTTGAGGAATCCTCAATGATGACTCATTGATGAAAAGGGTCGAGGCACGACTCCTGCTCTCCGGGTCGTACATAGGCAAGGCGTTTCTGTGACTGTTTCATGTGACTGTATGTGAGTGCTAAATGAATCCTCCTTGTTATATACACGAAACTGCGGAAAGCCATTTTTTTGTTTATGTTTGTTAGTCACGTATGTTCTCTTAACACGATCCATCTTCTTCCGAAAATCTGATGCACATTCGCCCTCGCTATCGAATGGGCGGATACCAAACTGCATATCGTTGGATTATCAACGTTCAACTGTCCGGTCCAAAGCATAATTTAAATGCTCTGATGGGTTACGCCGATAGTACCGCCATTGAATCTGATAAACGTTATCCGGTTGCTGGCAAGGATCACTGAAATATAGCTGAACAGAATATTGTGGGTGGATCTCACATTCGATGGATATATTACAGAGTATTGCCAATATCCGATAGTTTGAGGTTTAAGGAATGAAAAAATGGATTGCAATGGGTATTTTAACCGTTCTGGTTATCGGGATGGTTATGATGAGTGGCTGCACAAACACAGGATCCAAGAGTTCTGGCTCTTCAACTACGACAACTACACCCGCCGTTACAGTGGCTCAGACTGCAATAGCTGGAACGACCGTGCAGGTTACACCGGCTACAATTAATCAAGCGGCATCAATTATGACGTCGGTGACAGAGAAGACGGTGATAATTAATCAAGCAGCATCAGTATATCGGTGACAGAGACGATCACTATATCCCCGAGAGAATCATCGTCGGGAAAGTAATGGTTTTCCAGTGGGATATCAGGAATTAATTTTTTTAGAGGATCTCGATTAACCGGCAATAATGAGGAGATGCCATCGCTCGCACTATGCAATGACGTAGCGGAGATCTAACCGAGATACGGAGCTAATTTCACAACACCATAACCTTTTTTCCCACTTTCATATCATGCTCACTATGATATCATATAGAACATGCCAAAGAACTGTATCGTGGTATCCCTTTAGTTTCAAGAGAAAAATTCAATGATCACTATGATGAAGAACCCGGAGAACTTCAACGTTGCTCTTATAACATACAAAGGATTGGAATCCGATTAGTGGAGTGATGGTGGCGCTATCCATCTTTATAGAGTTCGGAAACATGGTAGGGAATGATTTTCACAACTCTAACAACGAGCCCCGATATGCCTTTTTGAAAAGATACAATAACACGCGGGCAAAATATGCAATACCCACAATCAAAAAGAACTAGTGTCTTGTCAACATAATTTTTAGACAACCATATATGCCAGCATATCCAATAATTTTTCATGGAGCAGATCGAACTTCCAGAGGATGAAGTAGAATATCTAAATGCTTTTGTGAAAAAGGGCAAAAAAAACGCACGA
>JAPKXU010000147.1 GCA_026394655.1 Methanoregula sp.
TGCCGGTCCTCCCTTAAAGATTTTCGTGGAAATTACCTCAATATCAATAGCATCGGAAATAGATTCTGAATCAACAATATTCTCAATATTAGGAGTTTGAGATTTTTCTTTACTCATGAGGGTTAGATGGATATGATGATCCCAAATTGCTATCGGTCAATATTACCCAGATTTCGGCTGGTATGAAAAACTCCCATCAGATATGCAGAGCATCCCGTTTTTCATGCTCATCTATGAGCCAAGGGACTCATAGCGTGCTCTGTAGAATTCCTCAATCACGATGAAAACAAAATCCGTCTCACCAAATTTTTTCCAAAACAATTTCACCGGAAATTTTTCCCAAGAACTTTCCCCAAAAAATCTTTCCGGCACACACAACGATCTCCCGGTTCGCAATTTTCCAAAAACGCCGCATCGCATCTTTCGTGAGGATTCCTACATCCCCTCCCACCATATCCAGCCGACCCTGAAAACCGGAACGAAAAAACCGCCCTTTCTTTCATTCCGGCATAGCCCAGTCCATTCCCGCAATCGATTGCCTTCCAAACGATGCTAAATGCGGTTTTTTCCAGGCCCGATGTATGCCGATCCCAGCCAAACGGACGGCGTATCTGGGGGATCGTAAAATAACCGTGTCGGTCATGCGGGTTGGGGGAGGTTCTTTGCCGGGAGCTACCGTCGGAGAATCCGGGTGAGGGGAAAGCAGGTCTCCCATAAAGGCAGTGCCGGGAAAGTGTACCGCCAGATGCCTGGCATATTCTTGAAGTTCACGATCCGTAAACATTTTGTTCATGTAACGTGAACATACTGTTCAGGAACTATGAACGACCAGCCACACGATCTATCTGCTTTGTTCCGGACAAAAGAACGGCTCGCCCTGCTCCGCGCTGCCACGAACGTACCGGCATGCACAGTACAGCAGATAGCAAAAAAGACCGGCATATCAAAAGGACTTGTCTCCCAATATCTCGCACTCCTCGAACGTGAAGACCTGCTCACCCGCGAGGACCGGATGTACCACGCGAATAATACCGCATGGACTGCGGCAGTCAAACGACTCCTGAATATCGATCTTGTCCGGCGAGTTTTCCACAAACCTGCATGGGCGCTCGGAATCGGGATGTACGGGAGCTGGGCAGAGGGGACGAACACGGATGAAAGCGATCTCGATCTCTGGATTTTTATTGCAGAACCACCGGCAGGTACTGCCATTGCTGAAGTGGAACGTACGGTCTCGCGGGCATTGTCCATTGAAGTCCATATCCTTGTACTGAACCGGGAAAAGATAACCGGCATGAAAAAATCTGATGAACCGTTTTACCGGCTATTTACCCGGCAGTCAATAATGCTGGATGGTGAATCTCCATGAAACGCCTTGAAGAATGCTACGAGCGTGGACTTTTGCGGAATGTCCCGGCATCGGAAGAGAAAGCTCATCTCTCCCTTTCACAGGCACGGGAATGGATCGCTGAAGCTGATCAGGATTGCGATGTGGATGCATTACGATCCGGCCTGATAGCGGTATACATGGGATACTTTCACGCGGCCCGGGCGTTATTGTATCGTGACGGCATACGGGAGAAAAGCCACTACTGTATCGGTGTGTATCTCGAATTGTATCGGGAAAAAGGACTATTGGAAGACGAGTGGGTTTTACAATTCGATCACATGCGGGGACTCCGGCAGAATGATCAGTACAGCCTTGATGCCCGCCCGACACGTGCGGAAGTCCGACAGGCACTCGCAGATGCAGAGAGATTTATCGACCGGATAGAACGGCTGGTGAGAACTCCGCGATAATCGTTAAAAAAAAGATTAAGTGTTGCCAAAAGACATTCTGTTTATCAGAAGAAAAAGGGGATTTTTTTTGTCGTATTCTCATTGTTCATTAAATCACCCGGGGGAGTAACAGTATGACTGCAGCACTACCCGAAAAGGGAAAACTGAAATTGGAATTATGTACATTCCTGATCATCGCGTTCGGGGTCACGTTCCTTCTTGAATTTGCGGATATCGGCATGTACGGCTCGGAAATGTTGTCGAGCAGAATACCCCCGATTGTAATGTTTATCCCGGCGATTGCGGCGATCTCCTGTCTGGTTTATTTTAAATCCACAGCCCTGACCCGGGAAGCAAAGATGTTTCTTGGTCTTTTTGTAATCTCTGCCGGGATACTGATTTTCGAAATGGTCTTCTTTCCCATTCTCGGGACCGTGGGACCGTACCCGATCCTCTCCGTTGTTACCAGTTTCGGAAGTCTTGCGCTGGTTTTCGTCCTGAACCTGAAGGGAAAATGGCGAACGAACCTCATATCTGCAAAATTGTCCTTCGGGAAAAACCGTTGGCTGTACCTTATCCTTTCTCTGATCTTCTCTTCGGTATATATTAGTGCACTTCTCATCAGTTACTTCCTCGGCCTGAGCCTTCCCTTCGGGGGTTTCAACCTGTCCTTATTCTTCTCGTCACTGGGATTTTCCCTCTTGACGCTTGTGATAACATGGCCCGTATATTTCGGAGAAGAGTACGGCTGGAGATTTTACCTCCAGGACCGGATGTTTGCACTCTTCGGCCGGTATACCGGCGTCGTCTTGATCGGCCTGATCTGGGGATTGTGGCACGCGCCGATGATGTTGATCGGCATGAATTTTCCCAATGAATCTTTCATTCCGGCAAATGCCGTGTACCTTGTGTATACGATCATCATGAGTGTTGTATTCGGCTATGCGGTTCTGAAGACCGGGAGCATATGGATTGCCGTCCTGCTACATGCCCTGACCGATATGATCGTAAATGCCGGCAGGGTATCCATTTCGGGCGCAGATACGATTGTTTCATTCCTGCCTGTCGTCGTCATTTTGGGAGTAATGGCCTTCATTCTCTTACGATCCAAAGTATGGACAAACGAAAAACCAACCGGGGAAAACGACCCGGTAATTGCATAATTTTTTCTGCCCGTTCCGGGATCTTCATCCGCCCGGCCCCATCACCTCACAGATCCATGTAAGATCTTGCCGGAAATTCCCCGGCCGTCCCGGGGCTTCAGACGCCCCTGGTCATCTCTTCAATGAACTGCTTCTCTCTCGCAGTGATCCACGGCATCTCCGGTCGGCAGAGCCAGATGGCAAGACCGAACCCTGCAAACCCGGCGAGCCCCATCATCCACTGCGGGTCCGGGTAGATATATAGAACAACCTAGACCCTCCCCGGATCAGAGGGGTCTCAGACAGAGAAGTGGGTTGAGCGGAGTGCAGGTCACAACATCATGTCCCGGGGCGCCACCAGCGGCTCACTGCCAGCCCCCTCTTCCAGTACCTACCTTCGTCAGCGCTTTGTTGACAGCATAGCCGTAAGGTGTGCCGGGATATAATCGCAGCGCGTTCGCCTTCTGCCGGAGACCTCTGCCATTTATCATCCAAAAGTCTGCACACAAAAAGCGGTTATATCATGATGAGGATACAAAACAGGTACAAGGAGTTCCTATGGTTGCCGTTGAACAGTATGTAGTTGATGACCAGGGGGACAAGGTCGCCATCATCCTCCCGCTCACCGAATACCAGCACTTAAAAGAAGATCTCCACGATCTTGCCATGGTCGCAGAAAGACGGGACGAAGGCTCGATGAGCCTTGCCGAGCTTAAGAAGCGTGTCCTGTGAGCTGCATCGATGGGCTCGTATTCGCTTTCTTTTAAAAAATAGTGTGGAAAAAGATTTACGAAAAATTCCGAACGAATTTATCCCTCGCATTTTTCTAGCCATAGAAAAACTTTCAACGGATCCTTTCCCGTACGATACCCGGAAAATTGCCGGTGCAGAATCGTTGTACCGGATCCGGATCGGGGATTACCGGATTATTTACCGGGTAGTGCATGAATCCCGTGAAGTTGTCGTGTTTTATATAAGGCACCGGAGTGTTGCATACCGGGGATTGTAGTAATCTCCTATCTCCCCATTCCTACAGCTGCCTGACCAGCGCCTTATCAGGATTCATCACCGGAAGGTGTGCCGGGATATGATCGCCACCTGTTCGACATCTGCCGGAATAAAAAACCGGGCACTCCGGGCCTATGTTCCCCCATAATAGTAAAACAAAGCCCAAAACGAGCGTTTCTGTAAAGGGATTCCACCCAAACCCGAAACGTGCAGAACGGATCACATATCAGCAACCGCTCCGGTGAAGAGGGAAGGGCATTGATTATATATTTCCTCAAACCAAGGGGAAGTTACATGGCGATAATATTCATAAATCGGTTTTTGGCGCTTGTTTTAGCGCTGATCGTTCTCTGCTCTCCGGCCCTGGCATGCACCAGTTTCATCATTACACCGGGTGCATCCGCTGACGGGTCAATGTATGTAGGGCATACGAATGACGGCTTTGGTGCTAGTGTTGTCGGGCACAAAGTAGCAAACGAGAGTACCCAGTTGATCTATATACCCGCGGCAGATCATCCTGAAGGTGCGATGCGGGCGGTAAACTATGATCCCAACTCAGGATCCGATGAACCCACCAGTGTCAAGGAAGCGCAGTCAAAACCTCTTGGCTACATCCCGGAAGTAAAACACACGTACGGATATTACACCGGGAGTTACGGAATCATCAACGAACACCAGCTGATGTCCGGGGAAGTGACGACAGGAGCAAAAGTACAGCCAGTGTCCGACCCGAAAAACCGGATCTTCTATAGTTCAGAGCTCTCGAATATCGCGCTCGAACGAACCCGTACGGCAAAAGATGCTGTAACCCTGATCGGTCAGCTCATTGACCAGTATGGCTATTACGGCACCGGAGAGACACTGCTCTTTGGCGACCCTAATGAAGCATGGGTCATCGAGATGTGTGGGGGTACACCTGACGGCAAAGGCGGACTCTGGGCAGCACAGAAAGTCCCAAACGGCGAGATCTTTGTCACGGCCAACACGTTCCGTATCCGGGATGTGGTGCCGGGCAATCCTGACCAGATGTATTCTGCCAGCCTTTTTCCCGCTGCAAAGGCAAACGGGTGGTGGAACGAATCGGAGGGAAACCTTGACTGGTTAAAGACCGTAAGCGAGGGGGAGTACTCACACCCGTACTATTCCCTTAGCCGGGTCTGGAGCCTGGACAGCAGGATTGCGCCATCCCGTAACTTCACTCCGTACGTCACCGACACGTACTCGAGGGAATACCCCTTCTCGCTTGCTCCCGACAA
>JAPKXU010000033.1 GCA_026394655.1 Methanoregula sp.
AGTCTGCGCAGCGGTCATCGGGTATCTCGATAACCCGGATATCTCTATTGAAGACCTCCTGCGGATCATGCCCGGCCCTGATTTCCCGACTGGCGGTATCCTGATGGGTGTCGAGGGTGTGAAAAATGCCTATGCCACCGGTCAGGGCAGGCTTGTTGTCCGTGGTGTTGCCACTATTGAAGAATCCGAAGGAGGTAACCGCGGAGATCGCATCATCGTCACCGAACTTCCGTACCAGGTGAACAAGGCCCAGTGGATCACCGGAATCGCGGAGATGGTCAAGGATAAGAAGATCGATGGCATCACTGACCTCCGGGATGAATCTGACAAGGACGGCATCCGTGTCGTCTTTGAACTCCGCAAAGGCACGATATCACCGGTAATCCTCAACACGCTCTACAAGCATACGGCACTTGAATCCAGTTTCTCGGTGATCAACCTTGCGATTGTCGATAACCAGCCAAAGGTCCTCACCCTGCACGGGCTTCTGTCCAACTTTGTCCATCACCGCATCAAAGTCATCCGGCTCCGTTCTGAATTTGATCTCAGGAAAGCCAGGGATAAAGTCCACATATTGAACGGGTTGCTCATTGCTCTTGGATCGATCGAGAAGGTCATCGCCGCTATCCGTGCATCTGACACTGTCGAAAATGCCCGCACTGCACTCATCGTAAAGTTCGGACTTGACGAAGTGCAGGCAAACGCGATCCTCCAGATGCAGCTCCGCCGGCTCGCGGCGCTTGAGCAGCAGAAGATCACCGATGAGAAGAAGGGCTTTGAAGCGGAGATCACCCGGCTTACCATAATCCTGTCCAGCGAAGCCAATATAAAAGACGAGATCCGGCGCGAAACTGCTGAGATCTCCGCGAAGTTCGGCGATGCACGCAGGACCCGGATCGAGATCGACACCAGCGACCTCTCCAACGAGGACCTGATCGAGGACAAGACGGTGCTCGTCTCGCTCACGACGGCAAACTACATCAAGCGCACTGACCTTGACACCTACCGCAACCAGAGGCGCGGCGGGCACGGCATCACCGGCATGGCAACCAAGGAAGAGGACCTTGTCGATTCGGTCTTTGTCGCCGGCATGAAGGACTACCTGCTCTGCTTCACCAACATCGGGCGGGTATACTGGCTCAAGGTCTACCAGATCCCCGAGAGCTCGCGGGTTGCAAAAGGCAAACCGATTGTGAACCTGCTCAACGTAAAGGACGAGGTGGTGACAACGGTCATCCCAATCCGAGAGTTCCGGCACGATCACTACCTGCTCTTTGCCACGAAATTCGGGCAGGTCATCAAGATCCCGCAGGACAAATTCGATAACCCGAGATCCGTGGGGACAAACGCGATACGGCTCCGTGAAAACGACCAGCTGGTGAGTGTCATCCAGACCGATGGCACCAAGGAGATCGTCATGACGACGCGCTTTGGGAGAAGCCTCCGGTTCCATGAAAAGACGGTGCGGGTCGTGGCACGGACCGCAGTGGGTGTACGGGGTATGAAGATGCGGGGCGAGGATACCATCGTGGCAGTAACCCTTTTAGAAAAAGACCATCTCCTCACGATCTCCGATGTCGGGTTTGGCAAGCGGACGGAGTTTGACGAGTTCCGGGGACATGGGCGGGGAACCCTTGGCGTCAGGAACATGCTGCTCGAACGCGATGACAATGCCGTTGTCATCGAGTCGCGGGCGGTCTCAGCAGGCGACCAGATTGTTGTGATGACCGCATCCGGTGTTGTGATCCGGATCCGGGTCGATGAGATACGGATCATCGGGCGTGGTACCAAGGGCGTCAGGATCATACGCCTCGATAAGGGTGACCGGGTTGTTGGCGTTGCGCTGGTCACGGCAGATGAGATCAACGGGGGCGTGGAACCGACAGACAGCGAGGCAGATGTCCCGGGGCCGGAGTAATTTTTGCCGGAGTGTCCGGCGAACGGTACCTATTTTTTTTGATTCTGATCAGACGGGAGATCGCCGATCAGGATACATAAAGAACATTCTTTTTTTCATATAATCCTGCGGTGGGATGCGGCACCCTTTTTCTTTTTGTACATTATCTCCTTCAAAGATTGCTAACGCAATCTTCTCATAACCTTCCCTTCGCGTGCGGCGCGTGGAAAGGTTACCGAAAAATCTCCCTTTAAAACCGGATTTATTGCCAGTCAATGCCGCGCTCTGTTGTCATGATTGCAACCGCACAAAATCCGGGCCCGTAAGAA
>JAPKXU010000175.1 GCA_026394655.1 Methanoregula sp.
CGCGGGTATAAGATCGACGAGCTGAAAGCGATGGGGATGAGCGAACTCCTCCCCCTTATGCCAGCCCGTGCACGCCGCAAGATTAATCGCGGGCTCAACCGCAGTGAAGAGACGTTGCTCTCAAAGATACGCGGAGGAGATGAGAAGGTACGGACACATGTCCGTGACATGATCGTCATGCCAGAGATGATAGGAAAGACGATTGAGATCTACAACGGCAAGGAATTCTTAAAAGTTGAGTTCCAGCCCGAGTCGGTCTTCCACTACCTCGGCGAATTTGCATTGACGAGACACAAGGTTACCCACGGTTCCGCCGGTATCGGTGCAACGAGGGGCAGCAAATACGTACCACTGAAGTGATGGAAATGGCACGCATTGATTATTCCAACAAGATTGAAGGCGACACGATCGCACGAGCGAAAGCAAACGAGCTTTCCATGTCCCCTAAGCATTCAATCGAGATTGCCCACTTCATCCGGCACCAGCACGTCAACGACGCGATTGCATACTTGAACCAGGTTATAGCCTTGAAAAAAGCAATCCCGTTCAGACGCTTCACGAGAAACGTCGCGCACAAACGCGGGCTTCCCGGCAACTGGGATGCGGGACGGTACCCTGTCAAAGCATCGAAGGCATATATACGGGTCCTCAACTCCGCAAAGAAGAATGCCGAATATATCGGGCTTGACCCGGAGAACCTTGAGATCATCCATGCCACGGCAAATCGCGGGCGCGCCCAGAAGTCATTCTTCCCCCGTGCAATGGGAAGGGCATCGCCACAAGTCCGTGAAACGGTTAACCTCGAGATCATCGTACGGGAGGTGGCGTAATGGCTGTCGAGAAGAAATTCATCACAGAAGGTGTGAGGAAAGCACGCGTTGAGAAGTACCTCTCAAAGGAACTCAAGCGCGCAGGATATGGCGGCATGGACATTGCCCGGACCCCTCTGGGTACGCAGGTCACCATCTTTGCAGAGAAACCCGGTATTGTCATCGGAAAAGGCGGCAAGCTTGTCCACCAGTTGACCATCGATCTCGCCCAGAACTACGGTGTTGAATCGCCGCAGATCGAAGTCCAGCAGGTGACAAACCCCAGTTTCAACGCCCAGATCATGGCAGAGAGGCTGGCAAATGCGCTCGAGCGCGGCTGGTACTTCCGTAAAGCAGGTTCAAGTATCATGCGCCGCGTGATGGACTCCGGAGCACTTGGTTGTGAGGTTGTTATCGCTGGCAAGTTGACCGGGGCACGTGCCCGAACCCAGAAATTCACCGAAGGATACATCAAGCACTGTGGTGAACCGAGTATCAACATTGTCGAGAAAGGTTACGCGGTAGCCATCAAGAAACTCGGTGTGATTGGGGTACAGGTCAAGATAGTACCCGCCGATGCAAAGATGCCTGACCACTTCACCATCATCGAACAGGAAAAGAAGAAGCCGGCACCCAAGGTGACGGTAACCGATATTGGTGACGTGGACACTGAAGAGCCCGCACTTCCCGATGAGGACTCGAACGGGGTGCAGTAATGGCGATATTCAGAGCAAAGGACGTCAAGCAGCTCTCCGATGTTGAACTGCAGGAACAACTGGAGAAACTCAGGATGGAGCTCGTCCAGCACTACGGGAAAGTTAGTGCCGGTGGAGCCACGGAAAATCCCGGGCACATTGGCGAACTCCGGCGCACCATCGCACGGATGCTGACAGAGCAGAACCGCAGGAGAACTGCATGATCACTCTCCAGAACATCACGAGGCACGAACTGATCGGGCTGGATGTTCTGGTAGCAGGAGC
>JAPKXU010000124.1 GCA_026394655.1 Methanoregula sp.
AACGGGTAATCGTTCCGCCATACTGCGAGATATGACTTTGCCATGACTAACGGAATATTCCTGGTTTTTCCCGTCTTAAACGATGTGGTTATCGTTGCGTTCCAATCAGTGAAGGTTACATCTTTCCACCGGAGGGAGGCAATCTCTCCGATCCGGAGCCCTCCCTCATAGAGTGTGCTGATAATGGCGCGGTCCCGGCTGTTCATGCAGGCTTCTATCATTGCCTTGACTTCTTCTTCTGAAAGGAGCATCTCCGGGGTCTTGGTCTCGGTATCATATCCGGGAGGATGAATCTTGTGCAACTTCTTCTCTTCGATGGTTGTATAGTGGTTCTCTACCATCCAAAGATAAAACCGTTTCAAGAACCGGATCAGGTCCCCGATGGAGTTTTGCTTATACCGGGGTGTACCGTCAGGGTTTGTTGCTGTTCGTAATCGATCAATGCCGGTAAAAATATCAGCGATTGTGTTCTGCCTGAATGGACCCACGAAGTCCCTGATGGTGGTTAAAGAGTACGTGATCTTGTATGCCCTGCCAGTGCATATGTTCCGAGTTGCGCTGATCTCTGATACAAATTCCTGGATAAGCTGGGAATCATCTTCAGTGATCCTGTTCTCCTGGAGTGCGTTTGATACCACGTTGCCGGAATACCGGATAAAGGTGCTGTCGGACGGTTTGAACCGTGAAACCTGTATGGTGCTGGTAGCTGCCATATATCAAAATTGCTGTGTTTCTTTAAATACTTTGCCAATAGACTTTAACCTGATGTATATATTCCCGCCGAAGGCTTTCATCAAAACGTCCAAATCTTCACGACTTTTTTTGATAAAATAACCAGATTTCCCGGAATCGAGAGTTTTTCCCGGGCAGGCATCTACCGGATGTGAGCCCCCTATCGAGTATATCTCGGCACATCCCCAATTGTCCCACAATCTGTGGGTCAAATTGTATGCAACCTACTTGAACCGATTGTGCATATTCCCTGGAACCACAATGTGATCCCCACTGAGATAGGAGTTACGCACAACCGTTTGAAAAAAAATGGATCGCCGGTTTACATCAACGGCCCCACTCAGTAACTGATAACCCCGGAAAAGACCGTTGTTGCAGGTCCTTCCATTTTAGCGCCGTCTTTTAAGTAAATAACGAGGGGTCCACCTTCCGTTTCAACCCTGACCGTTTCACCCACAAAACCGAGGTGGTGAGCGAGAGCTGCCGATGCAGTGGCGCCGGTGCCGCAGGAAAGCGTCTCACCTTCCACGCCGCGTTCGAACGTGCGGATCCTAAGGCTGTCTTCACCGGTCTTCTCGACAAAGTTCACGTTCGCCCCATTCGGGAACGATTCGTGATACCGGATCGGCGGCGCAATGGCTTCAATGTTAATATTTTCGACTGATTCAACAAAGATGACGGCGTGCGGGACACCGGTATTTACTGCATACACGTCGAACGTGCCGATCTGCTCCTTGTATTCTCCATCGCCTTTTGCGGGAATGTCATGGCGGTCGAATTTCGGAGCCGGAAGTGTAATGGTCGCCATAAATTCGTCCCCTGTGTAACCCATCGATACCCCGATCTCCCCGGCAAGTGTTTCGATAGAGCAGGTATCGTGTGC
>JAPKXU010000200.1 GCA_026394655.1 Methanoregula sp.
ACGAGATGAAGAGCATCACCGCCACGATGGGCGAGAAGGGGGTTTCCGTCCAGCGGTACAAGGGTCTTGGTGAGATGAACGCCCAGCAGCTCTGGGACACGACCATGAACCCGGAACACCGGATCTTTTTACAGGTAAAGATCGAGGACGCGATGGAGGCAGATGAGATGTTCAAGACACTGATGGGTAAAGACGTCGATGCAAGGAAAGATTTCATCCGGCGCCATGCCAAAGAGGTGACGAACCTTGACATCTGAAGAGACATCCCCAGAAGAAACCGGGAAACTCACTCACCGCGTGGAACCGATCAGTATTGCGCACGAGATGAAAACCTCCTACATCAACTACGCGATGAGCGTGATCATCGGGCGTGCAATCCCGGATGTCCGTGACGGGCTGAAACCCGTGCACCGCCGGTCGCTCTTTGCGATGTGGGAGATGGGCAATACGAGCGACAAGCCCACGAAGAAGAGCGCGAGGGTGGTCGGTGAAGTGATGGGTAAGTTCCACCCGCACGGCGACGCATCCATCTACGATACGATCGTCAAGATGGCGCAACCCTTCTCCTACCGTGCGATGCTCGTGCATGGTCAGGGCAACTTCGGTTCCGTTGACGGCGATACCGCAGCCGCAAGCCGATACACCGAAGTCAAGCTCACACCATATGCAGAAGAGCTCTTAACCGATCTCGAGAAGGAGACGGTCAACTTCATCCCGAACTATGATGAGTCCTTGAAAGAACCCGTCGTGCTCCCGGCAAAGATCCCGAACCTGCTTGTCAACGGCACGGACGGTATCGCGGTCGGTATGACGACCCGGATGCCCCCGCACAACCTCCGTGAGGTATGTAGTGCGGTCGAACTCTTCCTTGACAATCCGCAGGTATCGGTCGATGACCTGATGCGGGTCATGCCCGCACCCGACTTCCCGACAGGGGGCATCCTGCTCGGCACTGAAGGAGCGAAAAATGTCTATACCACCGGGCAGGGACGCGTTGTCGTCCGCGGGGTTGCCACCATCGAAGAGAGTGAAGGCGGGAACCGGGGAGACCGGATCATCGTCACTGAGCTCCCGTACCAGGTGAACAAGGCGCAGTGGATCACCGCCATTGCGGATATGATAAAAGAGAAACGGATTGATGGCATCTCCGATATCCGTGATGAGTCCGACAAGGATGGGATCCGTGTCGTCTTCGAACTGAAGAAAGGCTCGATGTCCCCGGTCATCTTAAACAACCTCTACAAGCATACGGCACTTGAGTCCAGTTTCTGGACGGTCAACCTTGCGATCGTTGACAACCAGCCAAAGATCCTCACCCTGCACGCCCTGCTTGACAACTTCGTCCGGCACCGGATCGAAGTGATCCGGCGGCGCTCCGAGTTTGACCTCAAAAAGGCGCAGGAGAAGGTGCATATCTTAAACGGTCTGCTCACCGCTCTCAGCCAAATTGACAAGATCATTGCAGCCATCCGTGCATCTGCTACCGTTGAGAATGCCCGTGGTGCCCTCATCGCACAGTTCGGGCTTGATGAACCGCAGGCAAACGCGATCCTCCAAATGCAGTTGCGCCGCCTCGCTGCACTTGAACAGCAGAAGATCATTGATGAGAAGGCAGCGCTTGGTGCCGAGATCGACCGGCTCTCTCATATCCTTGAGAGCGAAGCGAGTATCAAAGACGAGATCCGCAAAGAGACCTCCGCAATTGCCGATAAGTTCGGGGATGCACGGCGGACACAGATCGCCGGGTTCGCCGGCGACCTGACAACCGAAGACCTCATCGAGGACAAGAACGTGCTCGTCTCGATCACGACAGCCAATTACATCAAGCGCATCGACCCGGACACGTACCGCAAGCAGCGTCGCGGCGGGCATGGCGTCACCGGCATGACTACAAAAGAGGACGATGTCGTTGATTCAATCTTTATGGCAGGGATCAAGGATTACCTGCTCTGCTTCACGAACCTCGGCAGGGTCTACTGGCTGAAGGTCTACCAGATCCCGGAGAGTTCCCGCGTGGCAAAAGGCAAACCGATAGTAAATCTCCTCAACTTAAAGGATGAAGTGGTGACAACAGTCATCCCCATCCAGAAGTTCCGGGAGGACCGGTTCCTGCTCTTTGCCACAAAACTGGGTCGGGCAATCAAGATCCCGTTAAACGAGTTCTCGTATCCCCGTGCCACCGGCACGAACGCGATCACTACAAAAGAGAACGACCGGCTTGTTGATGTGATCCTGACCGACGGCACAAAAGAGGTCGTCCTCTCCACTCGGTTTGGGTACAGCCTCCGGTTCTCTGAAGCATCGGTACGCGCGACCGGGCGAAATACCCAGGGAGTCAGGGGAATGAAGATGCGGGGCGAGGATACCGTTGTTGCACTCACCCTTGTGGAGAAGGACCATCTCCTCACGATCTCTGATGTCGGGTTCGGCAAGCGGACTGAATTCGACGATTTCCGTGGGCACGCACGGGGCACCCTTGGCGTCCGGAACATGCAGGTGGAGCGTGATGCAGTGGTCATTGAGTCGCGTGCGGTGTCCGATACCGATGAGATCCTCGTAATGACGGCAGAAGGCGTGGTCATACGAACACGGGTTTCCGAAGTGCGGATCACCGGGCGCGGGTCTAAGGGCGTGCGGATCATGAAACTCGATGAGAAGGACAAGTTGATTGGTGTAGCGATTGTCGAGCCGGAGCTGGATAACGGGCAGGTACTTGAACCCGAAGAGTCCGGGATGCCAAATCCGGAATCGGGTGCTACACCCGATCAAACGCCAAACCTGGATGCAAATGATAATCAAAAACCGGACATGAATTAAAAATTCTCATCCAGACCCGTCACCATAAACGGGAATAATTCCCCTTTTTTTACGGTGCCTCATCGGCAATCGCAAAATCCTGTGCATGGTTTATCGAAGTTTCAAAGGGACGGTGAGGGGGCGGATGATACACAATAGTTTTGTCTGCGTGAGGCACAATCCTCTTTTGGTGCAGCTATGTTCAGGAAGACGTTTACCGTTACTTCATCGCAGGAAGGGGACATTATCGATCTGACAATGGAGGTAAAAAATGCCATCCGCGAGAGTGGTGTGAGAAACGGAGTCGCACATCTCTTCGTGCAGCACTCGACTGCCGCCCTCACGACCATTGAGTTTGAGCCCGGTGTGCTCGCCGATCTCAAACGATCGCTCTCGGTGTTTGCCCCGGATAACGTCCCTTATGCTCACGACTCCCGTTGGGGGGATGGCAACGGGCGTTCCCATGTGAAAGCAGCGCTTGTCGGACCGTCGCTTATGGTTCCAGTCTCCAGCGGCGCACTTGCCTGCGGGACATGGCAGCAGATTGTTTTACTCGAACTCGATGTGAATGCCGGGCGGGAACGGACGGTCTGCTGTACGGTGATGGGGGAGTGATGTACTTCTGCAACAGGTGCCGGGCTCTGCCCTGCATTATCTCACGCTACGGGGCTGGCACATGAATCGTTTGAAGCACCGGATCAAAAAACAGTGTGCCGCACTGGAGATCCCACTTGTCGGTTTTGCACCGGTGGAGCGGTGGGACAATCCACCGTTTGAACCGTGGGTGCCTGAAGCTTTTCACCCTGCGGCAATCTTTCCCGAAGCCCGGACGGTCATCGTCATCGGCATGCCAGTACACCTCCCGGTGCTGGAGACTGCACCGTCAATTTTCTACCATGAACTGTACCGGACAATAAACACGCTTCTCGATGGGTACGGGTACCGGATTGCATCTGCCCTGAATGCGGGGGGATATCCATCCATCGCCATCCCGCGAGACGGGTACGGATCGATCTCAATTTTAAAGGAGAACCCGGTTGTCTTTTTTTCACACCGGCACGCAGCGTATCTCGCAGGGCTTGGGAATTTCGGCACGAACAATATGATCCTCACCCCGGAGTATGGACCACGGGTCCGGTTTACATCGATCTTCACTGCGGCTGAGATCCCACCCGACCCGGTTATGGAAGAACCACTCTGCATCCGGTGTATGCGATGCGTGAAAGCGTGTCCGGTTCATGCCCTCTCCCGTGGGGAGTATCCCGGCTGCCTGACCGACAAAAAAGCCTGTGCTACAAGATCTGAGGAGTTGCACAAACGGTATATCTCACCGTGCGGGATCTGTATCAAAGTCTGCCCGGTTGGCGCAGATCGAAAACTCTTCCGGCGCGAGGATATGGGGATCTACGATGAGGATGATACTACGTTTGACCGGTACCACCGTGCATGGAAGCACGTCCGGTCGTATGGGATACGTGGGGAAAAGGAGTGACGGGAAACGGCAGGATTACAATTTTCCCTTTCATTGATAGACAACCTTGGCATCCTTTATGGTATAGAGATCTGGCTCTTCATCCAGAAATGGGGCGAGTGCCTGCTCCGAGAGTTTCATCCCCGCAATTACATCCCGCTCATTGAGCAATTCATCGAGTTTATGAGATATCTGGAGTACGTTCTCTTTAATATCCCGCACTTCCGCTTCAAGGTTCATCACGAGATTCAACCCTCCTGTATGATATCATGTTTTTCTGATGATAAATGGTTTTTGAACATGCGAATATTATCGCGGAGTGGGTGGGGAGCACATAACGGGTGTTATGTTCTCTCAAAGAAAGTCCATGCGGAGTGGGACGGACCCCTTTGAATGTAATACCCGTTCGTGCGTATAAGACCAATCCCATCAATTCCCCAATACCCCGGAGAACATGTCGGTGAATGCATACAATGCACCGGGAGAATGTACCCACCTTCAAACAACTGACCAGCGTTCCAGTGTCTTCTGTTTCTCGTTCTGGCAGACAGAAGAACAGCAACAATGAACAGGGCGATACGAATTTCCTCTCTTCAATTCTTCGGGCACTGACAGGAAATATACCCGGTTCGCATCGCGGATCAGCGCCCGGAACGCCCGGTCCAGCGTTGGAGAGTAGAGGATAACCGTTGATTCCCGGGAGATCTCCAGAAGTGCGCTGGAGATTGGTGTGATCATATCCCATGCACCGTCATACAGCGTTGCATCGTGCTCGACAAAGACAAACGTGTGCGACGCGGTGGTGAGACAGGTGAAAAGCTGGTGTGCGGTAAAGGCACGCTGGACATCGAAGTTGGTTGCCGTCCGGTGAACCCCGGACAGGATACGAGAATAGTTCCCGCCGATAAACAAAAAGAGGTACCGCTGGAGATCCGCGTTTGAGTTGATCATGGAGATCACTACAGTTTCGTGAGCAATGACCGCGTTAAACGTTCCCGGCTGGAGCCCCATCCCTTTCTGCAGCTCGACAAACATTGCACCGGATCCATGCCGCACCGGGGGGTATAAGGCTCAGCCGTGCAGGGGGTGAAAGTGTAACCGGTATATGCCACATGACGGTGGGAGCACATACCGTCATACCACCACAAAAAAATCTGATGAAACCGGGCAAGGAAAATTTGTAAGCAGAATCTGTAAGCAGGGAATTTTACTTCATACAACCTGTGCCGTAATGAGTGCCGACCGGTAACAAGATCATATCAACCGTGCCTCACGCAGGCGTAACAGGAGGACCGGCGCGTATCGACTTTACCAAAAAGAACCCGACTACGCCAAACGTGATGACGGGTGAGACCCAGTTTGGGATGTGGAACCCGAAACTGTCCAGCACCATGATACACCCAAGACAGAAGATCGAGTACATCGCACCGTTCTTTAAGAACCGATATTTCTTGATCGTCTCGATATTTCGCACGGTCAATTCCCGGACTACAATGGCGCCCACTCCACTCCCGATCAGGATCAGGGGCACTGCCATAGTGAACGCAAACGCACCGAGCACGCCATCGATCGAGAAGGTTGCATCGATCACTTCGAGATAGAAGATCTTGCTGACATCCGACATATCACCGGAGATCATCCTCCGCTCCGCTTCTTCGGCATTCTGCCGGAACCCGTGAACGACAAAGAACGCGGTCGAACCAACCACAGCACCGAATGCCATCATCGGGTTTCTGCCCAGCGCAAACCAGACGATCACGGCAAGGAGGACGGAGACAACAGCAAAGAACCAGACGCTTTTAGATGCGATGTAGCGCTCTCCCCGAAGACCAAAGTGTTTCTCCTCCAGAAAGAGCCAGTGGAAGAAGAGGAAGACAAGAAAGATCCCACCACCGATGAGGAGGATGGGTGCCGACTGTTCAATCGCCGCAATCACGAGCGGGTCGCTTGAGAATGTTGCAGTGAACGCACCCACAGGACCGAGCGCCGGGGAAGACATCCAGACGATGAGCCACGGCAATGCGCCCCGTATCACAAAGACCGCAAGTAACAGACCCCAGACCAGAAACCAGCGCCGGGCACGCCCGGACATGGTCGAGAGGACTTCGGCATTGATGATGGCGTTATCAATACTTGTGATCGTCTCGAAGAGACAGAGCCCGGCAATGATGAGGATAATAGAAATAATATCCATGAATCAGGATCAGTCTTCATCGCCGGAATATTAAATCCTTTCAGCGGCACAACGGGCAGGGCAGCAGGGAAAAACGGCGATTGCCAAAAACGCACATGAATGCGTCTATGTTCGCACCAGAAGACCGGAAAAACGTGAAGCATCAATCGCAGGAGAAGAGTTGCCGGCGATCCATCCCCGTCATTGCCAGACTGGACCGCAGCCCCGAAATCGCGTGTGCTCTTTCTGCCCCGGAGCACAACGCTCATGCATTCCGGATACAATATGCTGGTATACTATTCCCGGAACAGGAAGTGGAAACCCGATGAATCCAGAAATTGCCACGGTCAATTCAGTCACCATAATCACGGTTGTCCAGCGCTTCGATTCGGTCACTGCACCGGAGATCGAAGTCGCATTAAAACCGTTCGTGCAGGCAAATCCAAAAAACCTCCTCTTTGATCTCTCCCGGACTACCTATATCGCGAGTGCCGGGCTCCGCGTGCTGCTCAGTACCACACGGACGATCACAAAGGCGGGGGGAAAGGTGGCGCTTTGTTCGCTCTCGCCGCAGGTCCGGCAGGTATTTGAGATCGGCGGGTTCTTGCAGATCTTTACTATCTATGGCTCACGGGACGAGGCGCTCGCACAGATGCAGAAACAATGAGCGCAATTACCGGTCAGGTTGCCTGAATCCGGGTAAAAACAAAAATTCTATTCCTTTTTTCCGTCCACTTGTGCATCTCCGGTGTTTACCGGCTGTGATTCTTCCTGGAAGAACTCCGCCCATGCCTGTTTTGTCTCCTTTGCGATCATGCTGTGCTTCAGGTGCATGTACAGGGCATAGATTACGAGGATATAGGCAAGTGTCCGTATGATGATAAGCGGGATGGTCAGCGGAACTTTCAGTCCTAGCAGGGTTGCAGCATGCGAGATGCCGAACAGACCAAACGCAGCGCCGATGAACACCGGCAGAGACTCATGGCTCCGGTGATAACACAGGCATCCTAAAAACACAATGATGATGCAGAGGATGAGATTGACAAAAAGGATGGGATCCCATTCGAAGGTCATGATCATTCACGTGATACATGAGAACATTCTCTTTCGTCTCGGTTAAGCGTATCTTTTTTTGTCCGGATTTTTGTCCGAAGAATAGAGATCAGGAATAAAAAAGAGAGCAAACCGAAGATTCTGGCATCAGTCCAGCGGAATCGTCTCAAGCTGCGATACGAGCTCCCAGATCCGGGTACGCGCATGTATCGGCATATTGGGATCATTGGAAATTTCATCAATTTTGGATATTGCCTCAGCTGCGCGCAGACCCATTGCCTTGGCATTGTTAGAGAGCAGCTGCCGGGTTTCGTCTGCAACGCGCCGGATATTTCTGGGTATTGTGCTGTCGTCCTGTATGTGCTGCAGCATCAGGACACAGTTTTCCATTGTTTTTTCAGGATTTGGCATGGTATCACCTACGTAGGTACCTGTAGTTAATATGCGGGACTGGCATATATAGTTTAAATATTAACCAGACGGTGATCTGATGCCTCAACGCAAGGAAGACGAGATCATGGCGGAGTACCTCCTGAAAGGAGGGAAGATGCTTGAAAAGTGCTGCACAACCTGCGGCTGCCCGCTCTTTGAATACAAAGGTAAAACGTTCTGTGTTGTCTGTGCCGAGTACGGGCAGGCACAAGAGCAAAAAAACATGCCGGTAACGCAACCGGCTGCTGGTTCACTCCCGCAGCACAACAACAGCGATGCAGTCCCGGCACCTGCGGCAGTACGCAGATCGCCGGAAGCCGAGGCGATCGCAACAGAACTCGCAAGTACCCTTCTGGCGCTCTGCCACCGGATAAAAAACGAAGGAGATCCGGACCGGTGCCTCTCGCTGATGGACTCAGTAAAGATCGGGACGGAAGCGCTCCAGATCCTGCGTCAGTTATAGGGACGGCGCGAAAGATCAAAAATTTTCTGTGCGGTCTTCTCCCCTACACCTTTTATCGCGGTCAACTCTGCAAGTTCTGCGTTTACGATTGCCTGCACAGATCCGAAATGGGTGAGCAGCAGCCGGGCGTTTTTGAGCCCGATCTCCGGGAATGCAGAGACGATATACTCTTGCTCCTCTCTCTCGGAATGGTGCGATTTGTGCGGATGCATCTTGCGCTCGCCCCGCTCTGCATCTTCACGTTTTGCAATGACAAAGAGTAATTGGGCAGTCTCATCATCATCTTTGGTGAAGAAGAGTGAGATGCCCATATCAACCGTGAGTGCCACGAGCACGCCCCGGATCGCGTTCGGGTGCATGTCGCGCTCGGTATAAATGTCCCCGCCTTCGATGATCAGGATCGGGCGCGGCACCGCATCTGCCATCGCCTTTACCTGCCCCAGGAGATCGCGGTTGATCAGGGTATCGACAAAGTCCCGCGCGGTTTTCCGCTCGATAAGGATTCGGTCCCCGATTGCATAATCCCCCTGAGGGAGCCGTTCGATCCGGCACGCAGCCCCCATGCCGGAGAGCACTTCAACCACTTTTGATGAGGTCTCACGGTCATCGATGACGATCCGAGGTCCCTGCGGGGTGAATGCTTCGATGCTTGCCTGTTCCAGCTCCACTGGTTTTTGATGGAGTGCCGGAGTGAGTGTGCCCATCTGCCGCATGCTCTTGTGCATCCGGCTCTCTTTTGCCTGGCTCACGTGCCGGTATATTTCATCCGATGTGTCTTTTGTGACGAGAACTACTACCCTTCCCGTCCCGTGCCGCCCGGTCCTTCCCTTGCGCTGGATTAGCCGGATCTCTGACGGGACGGCTTCATAAAAGATCACCATATCCGTTGAGGGGACATCGAGCCCTTCTTCCCCGACAGACGTTGCGATCAGTACTTTAAACGTCCCTTCACGGAACCGGACGAGTGCGGCGATCTGCTTCTTCTGGGAGAGTCCCTTCTCGGAGTCCTTTGTTGCCTGCCCGACAAAACGCTCGCACGCGATCCCGTTCTTTGTCAGGTGCTCAACGAGAAGCCCGACCGTGTCGCGGTAGGTGGCAAAGATAATGATCCGGCTGTCGGGGTGCGATGCCAGTTGTTCTTTTACAATGTCGAGCGTGATTTGGGGTTTCGGGTGCAGTTCGGTAGTCCAGCCGGTCGTCTGGTTGAAAAGTTCCTGGAAGACCGGGTCTTTTGCCAGCCTCTGGCTCGCTTTGCTCCCGCCGGTTCCCGTGCCTTCTGCAACGAGCCGGGCGATGTAACCCTTGAATACCTCGCTGCCCTGAGACTCGGCAAGGGTGACAGCGTGTTTCAGTTTCATGCACTCCGCATAGAGCGACGCTGCCCCGTATGCCTCCAGTTCCCGGTTCGCGATCCGCTGCTGGATCTGGACATTGATGGCATTGAGTTCTTTCATCGTGAGCCGCTCACGCTTCGGCACCGTGAAATGGAGCGAGGCAAGCAGTTCAAGCCTGTTATCGATGAGCGAGTTGATGGTGTTTATGACTGCCCGGAGTTCGGCAGGGAGATCAATCGTCACTATATCGAGATCCCGCTCGAAGACGTAGGGACGGACGTCCGGGTCATCTTCAGTGCGGTTCTCGACGTGGGCGATGCCAAGGTTGGCGCAGACATCCTGCACCTTTTCCTGCACCCCACCCGGTGACGCTGTCATGGCAAGGAGCAGCGGTTTGTCCGCGGAGCCGAGATAGCGCTGGGCGAGGAACACATACGCGTAGTTACCCACTGCCCGGTGGCACTCGTCTACGATCATGAGCGTGACGTCTTTTAGCGTGTAGCGTCCAGCGATGATATCGTTTTTCACCACCTGTGGTGTGGCAAGGATCACCGTTGCCTGTTCCCAGTCTGCCGTGCGTTCATTCGGGGGCGCTTCACCGGTGAACATGACAAACGGTGATGCAGCTGGATCCTCCGGGCTCTTGATTAAAAGAAATTTTTCAAAGAAGCGGAGGTGCTGCTCAACGAGGGGCTTTGTGGGGGCAAGCATCAGGATTTTCCCCCCTTCGTTGTAGAGCCGGGATGCGGCAACGAGCAGCGCCACCGCAGTCTTGCCGAGACCGGTGGGGAGAATCACCATCGTATTTGCATCGAGCGCCTTCATCGCGATCGAGAGCTGGTACTCCCGTGACTCGACGCTGTCCGGCTTGATGAGGGGATGGCTGATGCAGCTCATAGGTTCTGGTGCGCAGGAAGCGATGTAAACTTCATATCTCCATTAACGAGAGCGCTGATCGTTTGTGGCAGGGTATCGATCCCGATCCGCACCTGCTTCATGCTGTCCCGGTCGCGGACCGTGACGGTTCGGGTCTCTTTGGTCTCGTAGTCCACGGTGATCGCAAATGGCGTGCCAATCTCGTCCTGCCGCCGGTACCTCCTCCCAATCGCACCGGAGTCATCATATTCGGCAAGGATCCCTTTGCGCTTGAGCGTGTGGGTAATCTCGTCGGCAATCGTGTCAAGCCCGTCGCGTGTCATGAGCGGGAAGACCGCAACCTGTACCGGTGCAACACGGGGAGAGAACCGGAGTACCGTGCGTTTCTCGCCGTCTACGGTATCCTCGTCATATGCCTGTTCGAGCACCGCGTAGCACATCCGGTCGATCCCGTACGAGGGTTCGATCACGTGCGGGACGATCTCCTCGCCCCGGATATCCACCACTTCATCGCGGACTTCGAACAGGTTGGCGGGGATGTGGATCGTCTCGCCATCAACCACTACGTCTGCCCCATCAGCTGTGGGGGTAGCGTGTTCCAGCGCGGCAAAAACGGCTTTCGCTTTCTGGCGGTACTGTTTCCCAAGGACACTCATGTTCGGGATGATCCGGCGACGGTTTTCTTTTCTCGGCTCCGTGTACTGGATGAAGACTGTCATCGGGGTGCCGCTCTGCTTTGCATGGGCGTTCAGGTCGTAGTCCGTGCGATCGGCAATGCCAACCGTCTCCACCCAGCCGAAACGTTGTGAAAAAACTTCCGCGTCCCAGCAGTCCGTGGCATAATGCGCCCGCTCGTCCGGCAGGTGCTGGCGGAAGCGGAGCCGGTCCGGTTTTACGCCGATTGTGACGAGAAGATCATGGGTGAGGGCAACGTAATAGGCGACGTATTCGTTAGCGATCACGCCCTTGTCAACCGCTACTCTCATCGACATGGTGACTGCCTCTTCACCATTCTGCTGATGGACGTAGGTCAAAAGCGGCATCGTGTAGTCTGCGTAGCGTGCAAACTTCGGGTGGGTCTTTTTATCCGGGTGGACGAAGATCTCCGCTTCCGCCTGCGTGAACTCGCGGAGCCGGATCATGCCCTGCCGGGGCGAGATCTCGTTCCTGTAGGATTTACCTATCTGCACCGCACCGAATGGCAGCGTGTCGCGGTAGAACCGGAGCAGTCGGGCAAAGTCGACGAACATACCCTGAGCCGTCTCAGGACGCAGGTAACCAATCCTTTGAGAACCCGGTCCGATCGTTGTGGCAAACATCAGGTTGAAGTTGTAGACCTCGACTGTGCCAAGCACCTCCTCGCACGCAGGGCATTTGCATGCAGCAATGGCAGCAGCAAGCGCTTCATTGGTCATGGTCGAGGCACCGGAAATCCCGCCGCCATCAGCGACATGATCCGCACGGAGATATTCCTTGCAGTGAGGGCACTGGCACATCTTATCGGAAAATCCCTTCACGTGCCCGGATGCAATAAAAACGGCTTCCTGTGCGATTGTTGGGCACTCGATCTCATAATAGCCTTCCTCGATGACGTAAAAATTCCGCCAGATATCTTCGATCCGCCGCTTCATCATGGCGCCGAGCGGACCATAATCGATGAACCCCGCCACCGCACCGTAACATTCAGAGGTCTGCCAGATAAACCCCCGGCGTTTCGCAAGATCCATCACATTCTCAAACACATCGCTCATAAGGATCACGAAAATACTATACGCTCATATAGTTGCATGACTGCTGACAAAAAGACTCTCATTCCCGCGTGCCGGTTGAGGCGTCACCCGGTTCAATCCTTTATAAATTTCCAAGGTTGTGAAAATGGTGGGGGTCTGTGAAAAATTCCGGTGCAGGTACGGATATTTCATGGTGATGGAAAATGTTCAGAGAACAATGAAGTTTTTGGCATCTATGCGGCATTTCGCACTGATGTTATGTAAAACAAGAGAAATCAGCTTAAACCGGACCAGATTGTTCCAGATTTAATGCTGAAACGTATCTGTTCTTAAGCAGCATCCAGAACCATTTAAAGGTCTTTTGGTCAAATAAGGCATAAAGATAGCATTAAATAGTTGACGAAGTATTGTATATCCTAATCCCAAGACGGGGTATGCAATGACCGAAGACAAACGAAAATCAAAGCTTCTGAAATTATTCAGTACCATGTCGGGCAAGACAAAGATTGTCGAGCCGATGAAGAACATTCATGGCACCCTTCGGGACAGCGATGCGATTGAACGCGAAGTCGCTCTCGTCATGCGGGAGATCACGGAGCAGGGGATATTCAAGACATCTTTAAAGCCGATCCAGCTCGCGAAGCTCGTCAATTTATTCTACGCAGGCAGGAACGACACAGAGATCGCCCGTGAACTGGGTGATGAGAAACTCTCAAAGACGGTTGCCCGTGCCCGTGTACGGCTCAAGCTCTTCCGGGATCTTGATTTCAAGATGCCATTTGACAAGGATAAGATGGAGAAACTTGTTGACTCGGGAAAGACCATGAAGGAAGTCTCCGAGGAATTGGGAGTCAGTCCCTCAACCCTCCGGGAGTACCGCCACGTGATCGAAGAGCAGGAAGATCCGACCATCGATATCTACATCAGCCGCGTCCGTGATGTGATGGAGGATCGTGATATCTCCGAACAGATGACCCGGAGCGCAACTGCCGACAGCCTTGGTGACGCCATCGATATCACGGAAGCAGAACTGATTGACGTGACGTAAGGGATCGATACCTTACCATCGCGGCACATTTTTTTAGTCCGGGCTTACGCATTCTCAATTGGCGACCCGGGCAACATTCTGAATGTATGTGTTACCGGTAGTAGTTACCAGACACACATTCCCGTGTGCAAGCTAATCGCACCATCAACGGTGATGACTGATGTCTTGCTGTTAATGGGTTCGCATCAGCGGGTACGAGCCGGGACATTGGCACTACAGGAAAAATTTCATTCCCTTAAGTCCATATCTGCATATATACAACTCACCTGGCTCGGGCATTCCTGTGTGCTTCTTTCCGGCACAAAAAAAGTGCTGATCGATCCGTTCATCGAAGGCGGCAGCGTCGCTTATACAAATCCGGATATCGTCGCGGTGACGCACGGGCATGCAGATCACATGGGTGAAACGGTCGCGTTAAAAAAAATGACGGTTGCGATCAGTGAGATCGCGAAATACTTAAAAACAAAAGGTGTCCCGGCGGAAGGCATGAATCTCGGCGGGACGATCAGCGTTGACGGCATTTCGTTTACGATGACGCCTGCGCTGCACTCGGCATGGATCGAGGAAGCGGGTATCGGGTGCAATGGCGGCGCTGCGGCAGGTTTTGTGATCCGGATGGATGGCGTGACTGTGTATCACGCGGGGGATACCGCACTCTTCTCAGACATGAAACTGATCGGGGAGCTCTATCGCCCGGATGTGGCACTTTTGCCCATCGGGGGAAGGTTCACGATGAGTATTGCTGAGGCAATGATGGCGGCAAATTTCGTCGGGGCGAAGACCGTGATCCCGATCCATTACAATACCTGGGAGAAGATTACGGTGAATCCCGTGCCGTTCAAAGAGGCGATCGAGCGGACTACTGACCTGAAAGTGAAGATCTTAAAGCCCGGCGAGAGCGTGGAGATTTTGAGTACGAGGGTAAAGTAATCCACCACAATCAAAAACTACAATCAAAAAAGGGATTTTTTAAGAACCATTCCCTAACTTGTTCCCTGATTCGGCGTTGGAACCGGATTGTAGATCTTGGTGATGGTAATTTCGTAATTGACTGCCGGGGTGGTGTTGTATTTTATATCTGACGCCATCCACCTGCCATCAAGGACATAGACATATGGTGCAATTTTGTCGACAGTGAAGGACTTGGTTGTGTTCGTTGCCTTTTCCATGACCATGTACGGATTCAGTAACCCCCACTGGACTTTATCCGAAGATGATACATAATGAGGTGTCATTTCGTTCGCTTGGAGCGTTGCAACCTGATCATTGGTGACCGCGTACCCAAGTACTGTATTATCTGCCGTGATGGTGATTTTGTATACGACACCGATCTGTGAGAATTCATCACCCATCGATCTGAAATCGTACGTTGTGAAAGTAGTCGGAGTGACATTGCCTTTCTTACTCAGGATTACCTTAACAACATCTGTCGGAGTCTTTGCAACGGTAACTGTTGTCTGCTGGGCAGGTGCAGATGTTGTTTGAACTACGGTTGGGACAGAGTGGTCGGTGCCGTTGTCTGGACTGTGGTTGGCGCAACAGTCTTGGCACTTGGCACTGCCTGCTGGGAAGTATACCCGGCAAAAAGTACCCCTGCACACTGGAGTACACTGAAACAAATAACCATGCTTTTAAATTGCATATGCTGTTAATTTTTTCACTTTTGCATAAAAATATTGCTATTTAATTATACCACACACTCAAAAAATCATCCCATTCCCAAAAAAAAGGGGACGTTTTCATCCCCGGATCAGTGATCCAACCGTCGAACTGACAACAGCACCATTACTGATGGTGATGATCCTGAACTGGTCTGCCAAGATTTCATCATCATTGTCATAGTATGCCAGAATGCCGGTTGCATAGGTGCCGTCTGGAAGCATGGCATACTTCAGGGTCATATCTGGTCCTGTCGTCGTGCTGGAAAGGATGTAATCGCTGGTATTCCGTGTGCGGATATTGAACCCGCGGGCATAGCTGGTCACGCGGGAGCCGGGTTCAAACCGTTCCGTCCCATCCAGGAATACCGCGTAATCATCGTTGGTAATGGTGTATGGCGTGATCATGATCTCAGCAGTGCCCCTGCTCTGGTTGGTATAAGCGGTTAGAGTTGCCTCGGTATCCACTGTCTGGTTCTGGATCGAGACTAAAGAGTCATAGGTAGTATGCCCCCCGGAGGTGACATCACCATATTCCAGATCGACAAGAAGGGGAACTGAGGTTGTGGTTGCAGCAGGGGCGGAGAAGAGCGAGAGGACCCAGTCCCAGAATGAGCCCTGTCTCGCCATTCTGGTGTTCGGGAAGTAATACCACCGCCCGTCCCACTCGGGAACCTGATAAAGCCCGCGCGCATCCGGGTTTATCGGCTGTGTCCCGATCTCAAGGGCGTCCGTGCCGTTGATGCGGTAATAGATACTCAGTAAATTCGCTGTATGGTAAGGGTCTTTGAGTTCAAATGTCCCGTTTCCTTTGCTCGCGAACCCGGGTTTTGAGAGCGAGGAAGAGGCTTTTGCAAGGAATTTCGCGTCACCTAAAGAATCCTGTGTTTCGGAAGTCCCGGAGAACACTACGCTCGTACGGGTTGGTGATTCGGAGGTGCTGTAATGAGAGATGGATATCATCATCTCAAAGAACCGGTCCCAGTTCGGGGCGATCTTCACCGCGTCACCAAGTTCACGGTAAGTTGCGAGATCGAGTGCATCCGGGGATGCTATCGAGAGTCCGGATACTGTTGGGCTGTACTGGTTATGCCGCTCGTACGGAACGGCACTCCTTATGAGGCTTATCGTATTCTGTATATCCGGTGAGAGCTCCGGTCGCTTTTTCTGGATATTCTCAAGGAGGGAAACGAGATCGACGGCGTAGGGCTTAGACTCTTTTGTCGATTGCCCGATCTGGATGGCGTCATTGTACGCACCCTTCAGGTCATAGAGCCCCTGATCGGTATCAGCGATGACAACGAGTTTCGCCCCCAGACGGTCAAGGCTCTGCACGATCGCCGGGATTTTGGTGGTATCAATGACTGACTGTGTCGCTGATTGGGGGGAGTCCTTTCTTCCGTCAATGAAC
>JAPKXU010000103.1 GCA_026394655.1 Methanoregula sp.
TCTGGTAGTCGGAGATGATTACGTCGAACTTCTTGAGCTCAAGTATCCGGAGCGCTTCGGGTGCGCTTATCGCTGTCGTTACAGTGAAATCTCCGGACCTCTCCAGGAACAGCTTGCAGAGTTCGAGGAGGGTAGATTCATCATCGACGCAGAGGATGCGGATTGCTGCTGCTATCATGCATCCACCTCCTTCATCCGCCACATTCCTGCGGGGATATGGATCTCGAACCGGGCGCCTTTGCCGGGCTCGCCCGTTTCAGTAATCGTCATACCGGAAAGATCAAGGCACTCCCGAATGAAAAACAGCCCAAAGCGGATGCTTTCACCGACACTTTGGTCAAAAAGACGGGCTTTAACCGCGGGGGAGATCCCGACACCATCGTCTTCGCAGATCAAAATAAACCCATCCGGCGTTTCCTTGCAGGAAAAGGTGATGCGTCTTGTGGTCTTTCCATGTTTTACAGCATTTTCAATGAGTTTTGAAAAGATTTTTTCGATGATGGGATCGGAATACAATTCGAGTCCGTGGAGCGCTGTCTCAACCGATATGCCATGTTTCTGGCTGACGAGCGAAACTGCCATCCGGATTGATTTTTCCACAGGAATCCACCGGGGCTGGATTAATCCGATTTCCTGGTAATCCCGTGTATTTTTAATCAGATGGTGGATATCTGCGAGGACATGTTTTTCCTTTTCGATAAAGGCTATCCGTTCAGCATCGGTTTTTGCATCATTACTGAGCTCGGCATACCCCCGGAGTCCGGTTACCTTGTTCTGGATATACTGGTACGTCATGTCATTCATCAACGCAAGCTTGCGGTTGGTAAGAGCAATCGTATCTGCTGCCAGTTTGCGTTCGGTGATGTCAATGAAGGGACATTTGCCCAGTTCGGCAGGACAAATGTAACTGTGGCATACAGTGCCCAGAACCGTCTCTTTGGTGCCCCCAATCATATCGAGGCTTTTTTGGTTGGCATCAAGGATTGTGTGGGTATGCGCATCAATCACGATGATTCCTGTTTGCATTGAATGGAGAATGGTGCGAAGCCGCTCTTCATTCTCTCCGAGCGCCACTTCCGCCAGTTTGCGTTCGGTGATGTTGCAGATATCGCTCTGGATACCTAAAACTCTCCCGTCAACCGTTGCCCGTTTTGCGGAATGAGATATCCACCGTACCGCTCCCGCTCCATCAACGATACGATATTCAAAGTCTTGCAGTTCCTGCCCGTGCTGTACAACCTGTTCCCACGCGTGCCGACACCGGGTTACATCGTCGGGATAAATGATGTCAGGCATTGTTTGCCCGATAAATTTGTCGCCCGGATACCCAAGCACGTTCTCACACTGGGGGCTGACAAACGTCACGATGCCTTTTGCATCCGCAAGGATCGTCAGGTCTGAACTATTGTGCACAACCGACTTGAACAATTCCTCACTCTCGCGCAACGCCTCCTCCACCCGTTTACGCTCAGTGATGTCGTTGGATATCCCAAGAACGCCGATAACAGTTCCGTTCCCTGTTTTCACCAGCGTCATGCGGGCATCAAGCCATCGCTCGCCCGTAGGGAACGATTCTTTGATTTCATAACTTAAATTGATCCCCTGATCGAGGATTGAACGAATCCCATTCATGTGGTGATCGGCTATAGTGCTGGGGTAGATCTCGCGGAGATGCTTTCCGGTAAGTTCCTGTGGCG
>JAPKXU010000074.1 GCA_026394655.1 Methanoregula sp.
TCCACCTCATCGAAAAGGACTTTGTAAAACCGTTCCCGTGCACCGCGTTCTATCCACGGTGTATGCCCGCAATTGTTGAGAAGAATGAACCGGAAATCCCGTACGACACGGGAAATGGGGATCCGGACGCCATCAGCAGGATGAGGATCGTAATCCCCGTGAATTGCTACCACCGGGCAAGAGATCTGCCTGCCGTACGCGAGGAGCTCCCCGGATTTACGGAGTTGTTCCATGTCTCTCCAGGCATGTTCAAAGGCAACATACTGGCACCGGATGATCTCATGTGCGTGAGGGGAGGGGTCAAAGGAATCGGTTTTATCGAAAATCTCTCCGTAGCGCATGAAGAGGGCATCCGTATCCGGGGTTTTGGGGTCATTGAGTTTCTCAAAAAGTGCCTGAAGTGTGACGCGATCGTTTTCGGTGAGACGGCTCAACCGGGTCTGTGCAATCTGTGAGACGTATGCCTCGTCAAAGACTCCGCTTGCAACAAGAATGAGTTTTTTTACAAAGGCAGGGTTCTGTGCGGAGAACATATAGCCAAGCATCGCCCCCCATGAATGTCCAACAAGTGTGATGGGGAGCGTGCCATGTGCTTCCAGTATGTCGCGCAATTCACGGATCTGCCCGTCAAGGATCGATGTAGTCTGGAGAGGTTCGAGAACACCGTACGCCCGGGAGAGTTCGCGAGCCACCGGTGCCATCTCGCCGGGAGCACCCGGTCCACCATGAATAACGGCAACAGAATATGGGGGATCCCCGTAAGTCCTGAAATTGTTCATCGTTGTGCTGAGATTTGTCTGCAATGACCAGATAAACCAGTTGTTGCGGTATAGTGGGGTTCAGGTATCCACATGAAATGGAAAGATTGAATTATTTTCGAAGTGACAATCTCGCGATGAAACGAGATCACTTGGCGGTCTGCCTGATTATCACGCTTTTCGTTTTGATTCCGGCAGCTCAAGCACTGCCACTCTATCTCGCCATCACCCAACCAAGCGCGAACGAGACGAACTTTGCCGAAATGCGCGATTTCTATGTCTATGGTGTCTTCACGACCTCACCGCTCGGGACTCCCGGTGACGTGAAGATTGAACTATTCCCTACATCTTCCTGCACCGGGTGGTCCGGGACGGTAACCTGCACCGGCACCCCCCTGCGCCAGCTCCAGAGCCATGTCGATCCTGTTACCGGTACCACACCCCAGAGTTGCCTTAATCTCTCCTTTGTCAATGGCATCACAGTAAAAGGGGGGTATGTCCCGGATATCGTGGAGAATCCGGATGGAAGTAATTTTACTGATCCCAACAACAAAGTCGTGGTAACGGACCGGTATTATGCAGGTCTTGTTCTCGGAGGCGTCACAAAAACATACAACACGACCTACAAAGACAGTTCCGGGCATACCCTTACGGATCTGACTGCTGGGGATTATACGATTCTCGTGACCGGTCTTTCCGGTACGCTCAATGGTCAGGTTATCGCAAAAAACATCACGTTCGGGATCACCAATACGGCACTCGGCACGAACCGACCACCTGACAACAAAAATGCCCGCATCAATTATGCCATCCAGCATAATCTACGGACGTACTTCGATTCGTTTCCCGGATATTTCTCTGATGGCGGGAGCAATTGGTCCAATTTCGTTTCACGGGCGTACCCCAACAACGGGATCGAAGTGGTAAATGACCTCAGCGGGACGATCCTCGATACGGTTGCAGTTGCTAATAATACGATGTTTATGTACAACATCAATGCCGCCAGTACAACATACTCGGTCGAACTGGCACCGATCCTGCGATACAAGCTTCAGGATTCGGAGAATACGACATTCCTCTATTACAGCAATGGAGAAACCTTTTTAACATACATCGACACGACCGGAACCTCCCAGAATGTCGCGTCCACAATTAAACAGTTCACCGGCACAAACCGGCTCGCGCTCACCCGGGTCGAGATCCGTTCCCCGCCCCCTTCAAGTTACGAAAACCTCTATGACCCGAACGATACTGCGCAAAAGACGGAATACACCGACCTGTCTGGCGGCGTCACCCTCACTCAGGGACAGGAGTTTATCGTCTTCGGGGTCGTAAAGCCAATCGCATCGACCGTGGCTACAACTTCGTATCCTTACTGGTACTCAATCGACAACCGGACTTCCAATATTACCTACACTATTACGAATTCGAGTGGAGGAACTGTCCTCACTGCAACCCATGACGTCAATCTCTCCCGGTACTATACGCCAGGGAGCACGACGCGATATAACTCGCTTTTCGAGTTCGGGTCCGAATTCACCACCCTTACGACACCTGGTACGTACCAGGTCAGCCTTACCGGCAAGGATAACTTGGGAAACATCGTCCCGGGAACAACTGCTTCGTTCAGCGTAACGGTGAATTCTCCGCCGGCATCCCCTGGAAGCGATGGAGGTTCCTCTTCGGGAGCGATACAAGCCGCATATGGCAAGGCTACTGCGGCTCAAAGCCGGGTTACATTTGCGTTTGCCCCCCCAACTCCCGGAAATACCGTGAGCGTTCAGTCAGTCATCCTATACCCATCCAAAAATATCGGTGAATCAGAACTCGTAGTCCAGCCGGTGACTCCCGGCCCGGCATCACAGATCAGCGACCGTGAAGTTGCCGGCTACCAGAGCATCGATCTTAACTGGGTCAGCCCGGAATCCTCAGTAGACCATGCGGATATCATGTTCACTATTAACAATGCGTGGCTCACTGAACACATGCTTACTCCTGATGCAGTTGTCATGCTCCGGTATCATGACAACAGGTGGCAGGAACTCCCGACCCGGCTTGACCACTCAGAAGGAAACCTGAACTATTATATTGCAACAACCCCCGGCTTCAGTTACTTTGCGATCGCAAGCCGGGCGAACACAACAGGAAACAACCCGAATGCCGCTGTAATAGTTGGAAATATATCCCCGTCCGTAACCACGGTTCCCGTTCCTGCAAAACCACTCTTGACGGAAGCAAGTATCATTCCCCCGACAGCCACGACACCGGTTCCTGTCACGGTCCCGCTACCGAATGCCGGTTTTCCGGTGATAACCATAGTGATCGCTGTTGGGGTCATTATCCTCATCGTGGTTGCTATTCTTCTGATTCGGAGATGGTGGATCCGCAGGCAGAACCCGTCGCTTTTCAGGAAATACGATTAATGTTTAATCGTATCCTGGAAAGAGAAAACCATACTTCTTTAATACCGGTCTTTGCCATACTTTCATTCAGATGAGAACCAACAGGCACCACTACTTCCTTGACCTTGCACTGCGGTGCGCCCACCAGGGCACCTGCCTCCGGCGTAACTTCGGTGCGATCATCGTTGATGAATACAATACGATAGTCTCGACCGGATATACCGGCGCCCCCCGGAAACAGATGGACTGCACGGAGCTGAACCGGTTCTGGAGAAAGGAGCACAACATCCCGTCAGGCTCGAACTACGAGCGGTGCCGGAGCGTCCACGCCGAGATGAACGCGCTTCTTCAGGCAGGCAAGCAGGCGCGGGGATGTACGCTCTATCTCGCGGGGTTTGATGTTGAGACTGAAGAGCTGACGCAGATCTGGCCGTGCTTTCTGTGCTCAAAGATGATCGTAAACAGCGGGATCTCAAACGTCATCATGCGGACGGCAAAGGACGCGT
Source organism: Methanoregula sp. (assembly GCA_026394655.1). GTDB lineage: Archaea > Halobacteriota > Methanomicrobia > Methanomicrobiales > Methanospirillaceae > Methanoregula. Next base: position 3,667 of record JAPKXU010000074.1, read on the forward strand.
ACCGCGAGATGGACCCGATGGTTCTTTACCAGATGCGGAGCCGGGAATCGCTGGGGGAAGAGACACAATAAACCCGGGTTGCTGAACACGGGGATGAATGCTCCGTGATGCACCCTGTTTAAGGGATAACATGTCCGGTATGCTGGTGGTGCCGGTTATCATTTCATCCATCACGCGATTTAGAGTTATGAGTTGACGCTATGGTTTTTAACTGTCGGCAGTGCGGCACATGTTGCATGTATATGGGCGACTATATCGAGATCGAACACCAGATCAGCGAGTTTGAATTTGAGTGCTCATCGGTTTCGACCGGCACGCCGTTTCTCGCCCGGGTCGATGCGGACAAGAGAGAGATATTTCGAGACAAGACCTGGTCAGAGGAGCACTCTACTCCCTGTCGGTTCCTCCGCCCGGATGGCAATCTCATACGGTGCACTATCCACGAGACGAGTCCCCCGCAGTGTAAATATTACCGTTGCGTGGTAATGCGGGTCTATGATCCGGCAGGTACTCTTCTCGGCATGGTGACCGGAAACCTCTCTCTGCATTCGGATAACCTTGAGCTCCGGCAGTGCTGGCAGGAAGCGGAACGGAAGATCTCGCATCTTGATGCGGATGCGGAGGTGCGGTTCTGCCGGATGCTTGAAAGTAAAGGGTACCGGGTGGAGTGAGGGAGGCGTGTTGTCGCGGGATACTGCTGTATCATGTGACGAAATTCGTGAGTTGCGTGTAAAAAAAAGTGTACCAGTTGATATGTTTTACGCGGGATTCGTGACTGGGTGCCATAACCTGACATGGCAATATCAATCCCAAATATCTATGGCAGTCCGGCGCACACATGATCCGGGTAACCATGCAGGATGTCCCGGTAGTACTTGTTCATGGGTGGAAAAGCCACCCCGGCATATGGAACCGGCTCGTTTTGCGCCTTCGGGACGAAGGAATTCCATTTTGGAATTTTGACCAGACTCCATTGAATGGCGCATCGGTGGAGGAGATAGCTGCTGCCTTACAAGCGGGGATTTCAAAGACCCGGCGAGAGCGGGAATATTTTGGGGAGATTGACATCATCTGCCACTCAATGGGCACCTGCATCGCCCGGTACATGCTCGAAGTCCTTGATGGCACCACGCGCCACGAACGGGTCAGACAGCTGATTGGGATCGGTCCGCCAAACAAGGGTTCAGCGCTTGCCGAACTCTTCAACCACCCAGTCTATGGTATGGAGATCATCACGCAGCTCTCCGGCGTCTTTGTACCACAAGGCTATAACCCGGCTGAAGATCTCATCGTCCAGCAGTTCCGACCGGACAGCTCGACCATGACCACTCTCGCGTCTGCCGGTATCCGTAGTGACATCTCATATCGTATCATCTGTGCGGCAAACCTTTTAGGAACCCCCGGCTTCTTCCCGATATTTCTCGGGAAAACATGGGAGGGCTCTCCTGCCAGCGGGTGGAGACAGACATATGCCGGTGATGGGATCGTGCCGCATTCAGATTCCATCCTTCCCGGTGTAGCGCTTGACATCCTGCCACGCGATCCCTCGGTGCTGGAGTACAACGCGGATGAGTACTGTCATATCAAACTCCCCCGGAACCCTGAAGTGATTGAGCGGATCATCGAATACCTGAAGAACCACTGATGGAAAACGGGAAAAATCCGGTGCCGTTTCAGACCGGATCAAGGGTTATTAAAAAGATTCTTTGGCTTCGATGGCATGCCCCCAAAAAAGAAGTGACGTGATTTGGGGAGTCCCAACAGATTGATCGTGTCTCCACAACGCAGAATACTTCACAACCATCACCTGAACCGGTCGCACTGGAAGCAACCTGATACGCGCCTTACAAGTCCCGCACCATGAGCGAAATCCCACCGGGGAGCCCGGCAAAGAAAACACGGTTTTCGTTCCAGAACGTATCATATGGGATATGCCCACGCTCAATAAACCCGCACCGTTCGAAGGTATGATGTGAGGCGGGTCCGGTACACTCCACTACAGCATGACAGAACGCTTGACCTTGTGCATGATGGAGGATATGGCGGATAAGGGTTGTCGCAATTGCTTGGTTCCGGTATGCCCTCCGAACACCCAGCTGGAAGATATGGATGGAGTCCCCACGAGCGATATGCTCCCTGTCCAGAAATGCAGTTTCGAGCGCACCGATGATCGCCATGCTATCGGGAAAGAATGCGAGGAATGCATCCATGTCGTTACCCATGCATGAGAAGTCAGTCGCAAGATCCCAGCAGAAGATGAAACCGACGCATTCACCGGTACGTGGGATACGAGCGATGATGCTCTGTCCGGCATCGGCACAGAGCTGGCAGTACCGGTGAGCATAGGAAAGAAACGTGTCCGGGTTGATATGGTGATGATGGGTTGTTGGATCATCGTTCACGAAGACCTCGGTATATGCCTGTGCGGTTTCATCTACGGTGCTTGTCGTGAGCAGGGTATAGGTAACCGGAGTCCCGTCTACAGGGTTCTGTTGCGAGACGGTCTGGATTTCTGGTCTTCCTATTGTAATCCCCCCTCTGGGATAGACTCAGTCGCCACTCTTTTTATCGAGAACCTTTTGGGCATACTTACCGGTTCCGGATCATCCATACACCAAGACACATAGCAAAGATGCTCAACGACAGTTCCAGCGGCGCCCTTTGTGTGGGAATCTCCGTAGGTGGAACTACAGACTGTAACACGGTGGGGATTTCAGTTTTTACTTCCGTGATGGGACTTGTCACAGGAGTCTGTTGGGGGGGGCTGATCCGGGGTGGATTTGGCGTTATCCCAACTTCGATGGATACTGTACCGCGTTTTATTGTCGTGTCTGCCCGTCTCACGAGCAGCGTGTCATTATTGGCAGACGTGGGATTTTCCACGCGGACGGAGTATGACTGGAGGGCAGTGTTCAACGAAGTCTGGAATGCGACAACTGCAGTACCAGCAGAGTCAGTAGTGACGAGCGCGTAATAACTGGTATTCGATAGCGTTGCTGATGAGGGGGCGACGTCGTCAAGTATCGTACGCCCGTTGCCGTTGTTATAGGCATACGTGCCAATAGTGAAGGGTCCACCGGAAGGATCCTGCTGCACGTTCGCCTGATAGCCAACAACCACCGGGGGCTGGTCGCCCGGATTACCGGAGAGCGACCACGTCCGGGTCAGCCAGACGTAATACTGGGTATTTGGGATCCCGGTGATCGAGATCGTGAACCGGCTTCCACGGGTTAATGCGTCATCGCCAGATAACGAAGAGGTGGTGCTGGCAGCAAAAACGGGCATCGCAAAAAGAGAAACACAGGCAAGCAACGCGAGTACGAGCAATGCGTAATGTCTTGTGGGCATTTTCCCTCCCGGGTATTGAGATGCATTAGCCTTTCCCTCGATTAAAGCCTGCATATGCGCATCACCGGATAAAACTGCCAGTCCGGGCTGGGTATTACGGTGTGGAAGCAGCGTGAAACTACGCACAGCAAGCGCTATGTTAAAAAAGACGGGATGAATATGTGCGGCTATCATTGTCAGGAACGGGGATGGTAGAGGACAACGATGGCTATGGCAATAATTCCCGCAAGCAGGGTTGCAGGCATGAGCCCGGCAGCTGGCAGGGGAATTGTCGGGTACGGGGATTGCGGGACAAGCACGATATTTGTAACGGTCTGCTGATCTACCGTTACCCGCACGGACTGGTTAACTGGTGCAAACCCATCTTTCTGGATCGTGAGCAAATGATTGCCAACGGTAATCCCCGTGAGTGTGACCGGTGATTGCCCGACAAGAACCCCATCGAGGACAAGTTGCACTCCCGCCGGGCTCGTGTTGACCGCGAGTGAACCCGTCTCAGGCACGAGCGTTGCGGTTACTTCGGTAATCCTCCCAGACACCACTTTTACTGGTGTAGAAAATTTCGTGTACCCGAAACGGGAGATGGTCACCGTGTAAGAACCCGGGTCGATTCCTTCAAGAGTCAGGGGGGTTTTTCCCCGGTACACATCGTTTATGACCACCGAGGATTCACTTGGTGTGGAGTTGAGCACAAGGGTACCGGGAACCGTGGGAGTAACGACAGAGATTGCCGGTGTCCCCAAGATGATCGAGATGGTGCTGTAATCCCCGGAATTCAGGTGGGAGCGATCAGTCGGGCTGTTTGACACCCAGACCGTATATGCCCCGGCATCAAGCCGTCCGCCGATAGCGTTCGTGCCCCATTTGTATGTCCAATGGTCATTGCTGTCAACATCCACCTGGGTAAAATGTCCCTCGTCCGCACGGGCATTGATGTTATCCAGCGCTACGCCATTTGCCGGGAGGTTAGGACCGGTTAAAAAGAGGTAGACCGTCTGGCTCCCGTAGGAGGATCCCTGGAGAGGGATGGTATCGCCCATATATGCCTGAAATCCTGCGACGCCTCCGACAAGAAGCAGGCATCCGATGACATAGATACAGGTTATGCAGGTGGCGCGGAGCAGAGTCATATATAGTGGATCTGATTATGATCGTAAAACTTCATGGGTCTTGTATTTTGCGCCGGGCAATTGGACGAGAGAAATTATCCAGCAGGATAACAATCCATCCCATCTGATTGATCGCGGCTCTCATAATGAGCAGTGTCCGTAGATCTACACGGGACAGGAGAGAGAACCCCTATATGAATCCTCCTCTACAAGGGTCTCAACTCTTATCAGCGTGTCCTGCCGTATGACTGACCGGGTTCCTGCCCGGCAAAGGGCATGGAGAAATGGATCTGTTCAATGAGCCACCTGCTGCCGGTGTTCTTCAGGACCGCGGTCATCCTGCCGTTCATCATCAGCCGTTCTTTGCCCATTACGCCTTCAAATGTGCACCCGGTACTCAGCCAGGCAACTACCGGATCACCGTAACACTTCATGCCGGAGAACTTGAGGGCAATTTCATCAGCTTGTTTCAGGTCACGGGTGAGCGCTTCGTGGACCTGCTGTCGCCCCTCATAAACTTCATCGATACCGCTGCCAAAGCCCGTAATGTTTTGGGAACAGAGCTCAAGGATTGCCCGTACGTCTTTCTTCTTGTAACCTTCAGCATACTTGAAGAGAACGTTCGCGATCTCCTGTTTCTGCGTTTGGGATAATGCCATACTTTTTCATGGATTTAGGCGTATTTATAGGCTTGTGATTGATGGGACAGGTGCAGAGAATTATTACTGCACAGGTTTAAAGTGGAGATAACCGCCATGGAGAACCATCCCGGCAGGGGATTAGTGCCCAGCCAGAATTTCCAAATGAGACCGCGCGTGCAATATGATCACGTATTGTACCCGGTTCTCGCTGCCTGTCCACGAAGTTCAGACGTAAACCTCTCCACGTTCACCATATACCACGCTCACATAGTGCTGGTGCGCCGCAAAAGTCGGGCAATGATCTTGATCAAAAATCAAACCCCAAACGCACCGGGTTTCAGAAATTAATACGTTTTTATGAATGGTTCCTTGATCCGGCAAATTGATCACCCTTTTATACCCCTTTGTTTCCACTGGAGCGCGCGATAAATATTGCCGCAATTCAAAATCAAACTTAAAATTGGAGAAATTAATAACCTCTTTAATGTAGGGATCAATTCTGGCATTCTGCAAAAAAATGTGTGGGATTATGTGCCGGATGATATCTGCCGATCTCTTGTTCCTGCGGTCATGATGCATTGGCTTCCAGAGATCACAGATCTTGCAAAGAAACGGTGCCGGTTACCGGACTGTTTATGGAGTGAGTCTGGGGATCATCCTGGATCAGGAGACCGTGCAGCAACACTCACGCCAATGACCATGCAGGTTCTCACCGGATGGATCATAATTGAGACAGCAGCTTTTTGCATGATTTTGCATGAGGTTCTGTCCGTCCACCTCCCGGAACTGGTCCCGGTGAGATCCATATATATCAGGTGCCAAGCGGGCTGACCGGCACAACTCACATCCTTTTTCATGCGGGAGATATCACACGTACACAGTATCACAAAATAGTATCACGAAATCCCCCATCATGACACAATTAAAACTGGTTCCTGCTGCACACCCGTTCATGAAATGGGCAGGTGGCAAGACCCAATTGCTCTATGAGTTTTTCAAGCGTTTCCCTCCCGGATTGAAGACCGGGGAGATTACACGCTATGTAGAACCGTTCATCGGAGGGGGAGCAGTCTTTTTTTTTATAAATGAAAAGTTCTCATTTGAATCCTGCACAATCTGTGACTCAAATGAAGAGCTCGTCCTCACGTATCGTGTGATCAAAGATTCCACGCGCGAGCTTATCAGGAAACTGGGTGCGCTCGAATCGGAATACCTCTCTAAAGAAGAGAAGGGGCGGGAACTACAGTTCTATACGGTCCGTGATGCATTCAACCAGAACAAAGCCGGGATCAGCTTTGATACTATCCAGCCGGTATGGGTAGAACGGGCTGCACAGGTAATCTTTCTTAACCGCACCTGCTTCAACGGTTTGTTCCGTATGAACCGGAAAGGAGAGTTTAATGTCCCATTCGGTAAATACAAAAATCCCCGGATCCTGAATGAAGATAATCTCTCCGATGCTGCCGCTGTCTTAAAGAACACACGTATCCTTCTCGGGGATTTTTCCAGCTGCAGACCATACATTGACGCACAGACATTCGTGTATTTCGATCCCCCCTACCGCCCGCTCAATGACACCTCCTTTTTTACTTCCTATGGCAGGAAGGGATTTTCGGATGCAGATCAACAACGGCTTGCAGAGGTTTACCGGAAACTGGACAAAGCCGGCGTAAAGTGCATGTTAAGCAACTCAGATCCTAAAAATGAGAACCCGACAGACACCTTCTTTGACACGATGTACGCGGGATTTACCATTGAAAGGGTTCCCGCACGGCGGATTATCAACAGCAAAGGTTCCGGGCGCGGGGAGATCAACGAACTGGTCATCACCAACTATTAAAACGGAATAGCTATCCCGTTGCATTGAAAAATCTATAACTGATGAGACATCATATCCTCGATCTAATGCATCCTGCCCTGCGACGGGAGCGTGGGGACAAGGAACTGGATCATGCTGCTTCAGGAAATATTTACGATCATCGTTGTGCTCAACATCTGTTTTATCATCAGCCTTGTTTTTTTTGAACGACGCAACCCGACAGCCGTACTTGCATGGCTCTCGATCCTCATCTTTCTGCCTGTAGTCGGTTTTGTGTTGTACTTAATCCTCGGGCAGAACTACACCCGGGAACAACTGTTCACGCTCAAAAAGAAAGAGGATGAAACCCTTCTCGCCCTTATCAGCGAACAAAAAAAGAAGTTCTCGGATAAGACAGCAACACCGGATGACGTCCTCCTGCGCCCATTTAAGAGCATGGTGCTCATGCTTCTGGAGAACAACTGGGCATACCTCACAACCGATAACCGTGTCTGGATTTATACTGACGGAAACGACAAATTTTCCGCTCTGCTCACTGCAATACAGGGCGCAAAAGAGCACATCAACCTTGAATATTACATCATCCGGAATGATCATCTCGGGAAGGAGATTGTTGCAGCTCTTGCCGAACGCGCCCGTGCCGGGATCACTGTCCGGCTTCTCGTTGACGGCTTGGGGTGCGGGAAGTTGCCGCGCAATTTCTTTGCCGAGTATGAGGCAGCCGGTGGCAAACTGGCAAAATTCTTTCCCTCACGGATCCCTTTTATCAACCTGCGAATGAACTTCCGGAACCACCGGAAGATCGCGGTCATCGATGGCACTACCGGGTTTGTGGGCGGGTTCAATATCGGGGACGAATATCTGGGCAAGGATCCCAAGTTCGGGCACTGGCGGGATACCCATCTTAAAATCGAAGGCACTGCCGCTCATGCACTCCAGATCCGGTTCTTTCTCGACTGGAATTTTGCCACCGGGGAGTATGTCGGATACGATGCCTGTTACTACCCGGCACCTCTCTTGCCAGGCACGATATCGATTCAGGTTGTATCCAGTGGACCTGATGCCCGGTGGAACCAGATCAAGGAAGCCTACCTGAAACTGATCCACACGGCGAAAAAATCGGTGTATATCCAGACGCCTTACTTCGTCCCGGACGAGAGTGTCATGGACGCCCTGCGGATCGCGGCACTGTCTGGCGTGGATGTCCGGATCATGTTCCCGAACCGCCCGGATCACCCGTTTGTCTACTGGACGAGTTACTCCTATATTGGCGAACTGTTAGATGCCGGAGTAAAAGCCTATACCTACGAGAACGGGTTTATCCACGCAAAGACCGTTGTTGTCGATGGGATTGCCGGATCGGTTGGGAGCGCGAACTGGGATGTCCGGAGTTTCCGGCTGAACTTCGAGACGAACGCATTTGTCTATGACCGGCACGTCTGCGGTGAACTCCATGAGATCTTTCTCCAGGACATCGCTGACTCCCGAGAACTGACACCGGAACGGTATGCACAACGGTCTCGCACCATCAAATTCAAAGAATCCGTGTGCCGGCTTTTCTCCCCCCTTCTCTGATTTTTTTATATGAAAACGGCTCACGCCGTTTTCATGTCCGTATTTTTGAATGTTGGAGGATCGTCGGCGGTTAACTTAAAAGTTGGCAAACCGACTTTCATTATGGTTTGGCTGAACCTGCATGGTTCATCGGTGTTTCTCATGTCTATATCGATCTTACTCCTGCACCTGCCAATAAGCCAGCACCGGTCTTCACCAGGGTCCAGCGTTACCTTCGCCAACGGCAGACAAATTTCCGGAAACGGACAACATTCTGCTCGTAATGGATCACAAGAGATGGAATGGTATAGGGCACATACTTCCCCGCGATGATACAGGCAGTAACTCCTTTGGTGAAACTGCTGATCCCCGTCCCGGCAACACAATTGTGCTGGTTTTGGATATCTCGTAAAAATTCTTCAGTGGTGCTGGAATGACAGCAGGTGACAACAGAACCGACCGCAGCGAGGCAATGGGCATCCGAACCGCCCGTGATGCCACATCTCTCCCACTCCGCAAACGCGATCGCCCGCTGGTTCAATGCCCGTGTCATGCCCCCGCATATGACCTCTATCGCATCGAGACTCCCGGGCAGTTCACGCGGGAGCAGGTGCTTGTCCACGCACTTGAGCACGCCCCGGTTGATGACACTGTAGCCGTATGGGTGTGCGGCAACTTTCAGGCAATCGCATTCCCCCGCTCGTGCAAGGATCTCTTCTGTAGTGAGATGGATTGCCATGAAGGGGCTCTCCCTCCGGTGGGGTTTCACGTGCAGTTCATAGAAATCCGCGAGCGCAGGTATTGTCCGGAAGTAAAGGAGAATATGCGGACCATCCGCAGCGCTAACTTCAATGCCGGGAATGACCGGAACCGGGGGTATTGTTTTATACGCCTCTAAAACTCCGCCAATCTCGTTATGGTCGGTGATTGCGACACCGATGCCCAGTTCTTGTGCACGTTTGAGGAGTGCTCCGACACTGATCCTTGAGTCCGAATACACCGTATGGACATGCATATCCACGCAGGTAAAACCGGCAGCTCGGATATCCTGTATACCCGGTTGGTTGAAATAGATCCGTGTGCTGCCTAAAGCCGGCTCATCTTCATCCTTGACGCGTGGAGGGAACATTTCAGGTATTTTATGATCGGTGCCAAGGGTATTCAATGCGACGGTACCTGTTCAGCCGGTTCATTGCCGGACAGGGAACATCTGCCATTTCAGGAATACGATTGCACCGCACATGGCGATGATACCCGCCATCACATCCGTTACCGGGTCATATGTCGGTGCAAAGAATGCCCCGGGAATGGCAGCGAGCCCGAAAAAGAGAAAGTACACACTCATTACACCCAGCAGGCAAACTGCAACAAAGCGGGTGTGGGTTGTCTGGAGGGGAGTCATGAGTTTCTTGTGGTTTTTCGGGATGCTCATGTACCATGCCACGATGAGGATGAGCGAGACACACCCGAACACCCATTCTGAAGGGTTGGAGATTTCGAGCCAGAAGTAGTGTCCCACGTAATCCGGGATCATGTACGTGGGGAATGCACCAAAGAGGGGGTAGAACCATGTGGATGTCAGGTTCCACATCGCATCAAGGATCTGATGGGAGAGGATAGCACACGCAAACGCGATGCCGAGAAGTGTGTGACCATATTGCCAGATGAGAATACCGAAAAGAAGAACAATTGCAAAAAAGGCAAGTGAATGGCAGATTGTCCTGCCGCCACCTAACAAGCCAGGGATCAGCAGGGCAGAGAATTTATCGAACAGATCGGGAAGGATGGCACCGAAGATACAGATGGGGAGTGCCCGCCGGTCATTTGTCAGGTGCCAGAATCCAAGACTTATAAGGGCACCGCAAAAGACATGGGCGAATATGAACATGTACAGAACCGTTGTGTATGTCGATATATAAACCGGACAGAGACCCCCCCAGAAACCTGCACACTATCGATGGATCCTGCATCGGGATACATCGCTGTAGACTAGATCCTTGGCATGAGATCTTTGGCGGATTATCCGGGATATCCAAAATATCGCATCATATCTGAACGATCCTGACCGTATGAAATGTGCCGGGGTCGGGTGTTTGTGGATATTTCGGGCATTTTAAACCACTACTGATGGCTTTTACTCTTGGTTCCAAGCCACATTTTAAGACCCCACACGCCAAAGAGATTGCGACATGAACTCCCGTATCCAGTTTTCCGATCTACATCTTTCGCATGAGATCGGCAAAGCCATCGAAGTAATGGGCTTTGAGGAGCCCACCTCCATCCAGGCACTCGTTATTCCCCTCATCCAGGCAGGGCATGACGTGACTGCTCAGGCGCAAACCGGCACAGGCAAGACATCCGCATTCGGTATTCCCGTGATTGAGAGCATTGACCCGTCGCAGAGAGTTGTCCAGGCAATTGTCCTCTGCCCGACTCGTGAACTAGCTATACAGATCGCCGAGGAATTCTCGCACCTCCTCCAGTATTTCCCGAAGATCACGGTCCTTCCGGTCTACGGCGGGCAACCGATCGAGCGCCAGCTGAGAGCGCTTGCCTCCGGTGTCCATATCGTCATCGGTACACCGGGCAGGGTGATGGATCACCTCAAGCGCCGCACACTCATCTTAGATCACGTGACAAAGGTTGTTCTTGATGAAGCCGACCAGATGCTCGATATGGGCTTCCGGGACGACATCGAGCTCATCTTAAAAAAGGTCCCGCAAAAACGGCAGACCATGCTCTTTTCCGCGACGATGCCACAACCGATCATCGAGATCTCGAAACGCTTCCAGACCAAGCCCGAATTCGTGCGGGTGCAGTACCAGGAACTGGTTGTTCCTCTGATTGAGCAGTCCTACATTGAAGTCAAAGACCGGGACAAGCTCGAAGCACTCTGCCGGTTGATCGATGTCTCCGACCCGCAGCTTGCCCTTGTCTTCTGCAACACAAAACGGGGTGCTGAAGACCTTGCAGGGAAAGTCAGGGCGAGGGGGTACCGCTGCGAGGAACTTCACGGAGACATGAAGCAGTCGCAGCGCGACCGGGTGATGGGCGGGTTCCGTAAAGGTGCCATCGATATCCTGATCGCGACCGATGTTGCTGCGCGGGGCATCGATGTCGAGGATATCGACATGGTCATCAACTACGATGTACCTCAGGATGTGGAATATTACGTCCACCGTATCGGGCGGACGGGACGGGCAGGGAAGAGTGGCAGGGCAGTAACCTTTGTTGCTCCCCGTGATTTCACCAAACTCCGCGAGATCCAGAAGTATGCAAAAGTCCAGATCCCCCGCAAGGCAATACCTACGGCAAGCGATGTGGTTGAGACAAAGACGAAAACGCTCCTTGAATCGGTGCGCGAGATGATACAGACAGGCGGGATGGACTCGTACGTCCGGATTGTCGAACGCGAAACTGAAGGGGATTTGACGACGCTGGATATCGCCGCGGCACTCTTAAAGATGCAGAT